>JAAFHP010000001.1 GCA_013298405.1 Alphaproteobacteria bacterium
TGTTAGATTAGAAGTCAGAGAGGATATAGGAGAGAGTATAAAATATATAAAGGAGACATTAAGGCAGATTCCTAATAAAGGTATAGGTTACGGTCCACTAATTGGCTATAAGGAGGAATTATTACCTAAAATTAGTTTTAACTACCTGGGACAATTTGATAATAACAGTAATTCTGATGTGAGTACTACTTCTTGGGGGATTGTAGAGGAGGTTTCTGGTACTTCTATAGATAATAGAAATAATGATAGTAATTTTATAAATATTAATGGCTTTATAAATAATGAAATATTAATTTTTAATATTAAAACTAAGCTTGATATTAAAAAAGTAGATTCTTTTACAAAGTCATTTGAAAAGTGGCTAAAAAAAGTAATATTACATTGTGTTTATCAAAATGTTGTTTCATATTCTCCAGCAGATTTTGAAGATTTTTGTCCATATGTTTTATTTAATCAAAAGAAGCAAGTACAAACACAAAATCGTTTATTTTTAATGCCTCCAGGAGAAGGAGGTGCAGAAAGTTACTTTAATAATATTATACCTAATTTAGAAAATATAAATTTAGTAGCGTTTAATAACTACTATAATTTTCTAAAAGAAAAAGAGAAAAGTAGTTTATGGCAAGATATTACATATGAAAAATTAGCTGTGTACTATATTGCATATATGAAATCTATTCAATCGAGTGGACCATACAATTTATTTGGGTGGAGCTTTGGAGGGGTTTTAGCGCTTGAAGTTTCTAGACAACTAGTTTCTAGAGGAGAGAAAGTGAAAAATATATTTATGATAGATTCCTTATTTAATTGTAATTTTGCAACAACCCAAAGTAAAGCTAAGTCTGACCATATTGTAGATGATATTAATTATAAATATTTACCAAAAAATGTGAGATTAACAAACTCAAAAATATATTTATTTAAAGCAAACAAATATATTGATAAGGAAAATAATTCCGAGGACATGCATAATTTTTTTAAATATTATGTTAAAGAAACTGAATGTAATAATCTTAAATTTGTTTTAGCTGAAAACACTAACATACACTTAGAGAAGCTTGAGGCTAATCACTATAGTTGGGTTAATAATCAAAATGATATAAAAAAAATATGCAATATAATAATTAAGGAAATGTAAAGCTATTTTTAGTATTATAATAAGAATTTTAAAATAGATAAAGCTATGGAATATCGTTACCTAGGAAAATCAGGTCTTAATATTAGCGTTTTATCATTAGGGTCTTGGATTAATTTCGGTACAAAAATCGATGAAGATAGAGCAATGGACTTAATTAAATTGGCTTATGATAATGGAGTAAATTTTTTTGATAACGCTGAGTCTTATGAAAAAGGTATTTCTGAATTAATAATGGGTAATGCCCTAAAAAAATTATGTTTACCAAGAGATAGTTATTGCTTATCGAGTAAAGTATTCCTAGGTGGAGATTTACCAACTCAAAAAGGTTTAAATGCTAAGCATATAAGAGATGGTTGTCATAATTCATTAAAACGATTACAAGTAGATTACCTAGATTTATTTTTTTGCCATCGTCCTGATTTTAATACTCCTTTAGAAGAAACGATATGGGCAATGAATAACTTAATTCAACAAGGAAAAATAATATATTGGGGAACATCTGAATGGCCCGTACACCAAATTACCCGTGCTATTGAAATAGCAAAGAGATATAACTTAATTCCACCAATTATGGAGCAACCACAATATAATATGTTGAACAGAAAAAAAATGGAAAGCGAATATACAACATTATTTTTGGAATATAAATACGGAGCTACCACTTGGTCTCCTTTAGCTTCTGGTTTGTTAACTGGCAAATATAATAATGGTGTTCCAAAAGATAGTAGGTTGAAGTTATCTAAATATAACTTTTTAAAAGAACAGTTGCTTGATTCTGCTATTGGACAAAAAAATATAAAAAAAGCTAGAAAACTTTTACCTATTGCAGATTCATTGAATTGTAGTTTAGCTCAGTTGTCGATCGCATGGTGCATAATGAACCATAATGTAAGTACAGTAATACTTGGTGCATCTAATATAAAACAACTTGAAGAGAATCTGAAATCATTAGATGTAGCAAAAAAGTTAAAGAAAGATGTTATATACAGTATAGAAACTGTATTAAACAATACAGAAAGTGATGAAGATTCTATGGTGTGAGGCTATTTTATCTATCTTTTTTTATTAACACTAAATTATATTTAGACCAAACAATTTCATATAATTTACACAATGCACCATTAGCAATAACATTAAAACTTGTAACTATAGGATTTAATATAACATTAAGTGCTAAAATGATTGCTGTCATTTCGGCATTAAAATATAAATAATTTTCATAAATAGGAATCATTATAAAGATAGCTCCGCCTAATACTGCTGCTGTTATAAAACGTGCTAGGGTAAAAATAATACTAAAATTTAACCATAGTAATAAGTCAGGATTTTGACCATTAAAATTTTTATAAATCACAAAGCACAAGAAAGCATTTATAATACAATCCCCTATTTGTTGGGTGTTAGTAGTAGCTGGTATAATAATTTCAGCTAATGACTTATCCTGAAGATTTTTAGAAGTTCCACTAATCGTCCATGGGATTGTCGATAAACTACAACCTGAAGTTAATGCTATAAGCCCTGCCGGTAAAAGATTGTGAATATCATGAAGCGTTCTTGAAAAAGACCAGCTTGAACCAAGAAAAAATAAAAAATAAGTATAAAAAGTTAGAGAAAATAAAATCCAACTTAGCAAAAATATATAATTTTCAATGATGTGCCCCAATATTTTTAATTGATACATATGAGCCGCAAATCCTAAAATAAAAATAGGAATAAAACGGGCAAATATTCTTGTTAATATAAATTCTATTATTTTATAAAGTTTTTTAATAATAAAATGTAACGAAGATTCTGGTTGAAAAGAGATAGTACATCCAATAATTAAGCCAAATAATACCCCTTTATCAGAAGACCACCATTCTGGTCTTATGAGAGGAAAATGCCATAACGGATTGAATTCTGTTTGTAATGTTAATGATTGTAATGGTGGTACTATATCAGCGATTAAGTTTGCGGTAAAAAAAGAATACCAAACACAGCTAAAATTAGAAATAGTTTCAAAAATAAACAATAATAGTATAAAGTTAATTACTTTTTGTTTAAAAGAACTTATCGAATTAGCAATAAATACTCCAATTGTTAGTGGCATTAACCATATTAATAATTCCTTTATTAATAAACTTATGGTATAAAATAATTGATGAATTGGAGTTGATAAGATATCTGCTAGCATCACATATAAAAATAAAATAATCACAATTTGTATACTTCTATTTTTTATGAGAGAAAACATTATGTATGTTAGATTATATGCTGATATCATAGGAGTAATTTTCTTTAGAGCTACAGTAACATAAAATTGTTTTATAGAAGTTATGACTGCTAAAATATTAGCAACTATAGTTTGAATAATCAAATTAAATATGCTATTAAAGTAGAATAAAGTTTTATATATAACTACTATGGGCACTCAAGAGATCAGAAACCGAAAGCTATTAAAAGATTCTTATATGTATTTTTTTATTGCAATTTTATTTGGAATAGTTTGCGGTCTCTCAGGTGTTTTTTTATTACAAGAATTAGCTAGAATTATTGCCAGTATTTTTAAGTTCTTAAGTATTCCTATAATCTCATTATCTATTATTGTCACATTAGCCAAATTTTATGCTAATGAAAAAAATACAAAAATTTGGCAAAGAACGACAATTTATACTCTACTTACAACAATTATTGCAGCAACTACTAGTGCAATTATATATCTATTAATAAGTCCAATAAATATTGTAGATGCAACAACTAGTAGTTATATTCCAGAGCAACAAGATATTACATATACAGACTATTTGTTAAAATCAATACCCTCCAACATTATTTCTCCTTTTTTAGAACAAAATGTCTTAGGTATTTTATTAATTAGTGTTGCAATTGGGATAGCAATAACAAAAATTCCTGATCTTAAAATAAAAAAAAATAGTATAGAATTTTTTACAGGATTACATAAAATTTTTTTTATTATCACTAATTGGGTAATTGTTGTATTACCAATTGGTTTGTTTGGTTTTGTAAGTACTGCTGTTACTCAGATAAATTATGATAAAGGAATATATTCTATTGGTGAATATTTGCTGGTAATTATTTGCTCAAATTTAATTCAAGGTATTGTTGTTTTGCCAATTCTACTTATGTTGTGGGGCATTAGACCTTTTTATGCAATGAAAATGATGATGCCAGCGCTTATTGCAGCATTCTTTACTAAATCATCAGCAGGCGTCTTATCTATTACACTTAAAAAGTGTGAAGAAAATATGCGATTAAATCCAGAAGTTAGTCGTTTCGTCTTACCACTTTGTATTAGCATAAACATGAATGGTTGTGCAGCTTTTATTTTTACTACAGTAATATATGTCATGCAGAATGAGGGTATAAACATTACATATGAAACAATAATCATATGGGTAATAATAGCAACAATTGCGGCTATTGGTAACGCAGGTATACCAATGGGATGCTTTTTTTTAAGTCTTAGCTTTCTAAATAATATGAATATTTCAGTTGCATTGCTAGGTATGATTTTGCCTTTTTATTCTATTATCGATATGATAGAAACATCTTTAAATGTATGGTCTGATTCTTGTATTGCAATTATGGTAAATGAGGATGTAAGAAAATTGAAAAAATCACGGATTAAAAATTGATCTAATAATTAAAACTGTTATAGCTTGAGGTAGACTCCTTTCTCTAGACAAATTTTTTAATTTTTAGGAGCATAAAACTTATCAATTAAACTATTGTTTTTTTGTCTCATTTGTTACTTATGAGCACCACACTTGACCCTTGAGCGCTCAAGTTCTTAATGGAAGAAACGAACGCAATACCTTAAAATTAGAGCTGGATCTGTACAAGAGTTATGGTCGGTATCTTCAATGGTGTTTTTAGTACCCGATTAGGAGCGTGACTTTGGAGGAGGATGGTTTGTACATTGATGGATCAGATATTGATACCTCGTTTGGAAGAGTATAATTTTTAAACCCCTCTGACTTGTAGCAGGTTCACACTAAGATTAATGTACAACTACAACTAAGGAGACTATAAATATGCAGCCAAAATTTGTGAATATATTGTTTGTATTAATTATGATTACCATTATGCTTCGTAAACTTGCTGAACCCTAACAATACCTTCAAGCCAGACTCTTAGAGCACCAGATTATTTGTTATGGGAATACTTTAAAGATATACATAAAATGATATATACAAACTGATATTCGTAAATCTTCTATGGGTCGGTGGGTATTCCTAACTAGTTCCTACCCACTTATATCGATCTAAGATTAAATAACAAGAGGTTTAATGTTTAGAGAAGCTATTGTAATTGATGGGCGATATCATGCTACCAGACTTTTAGAGCAATTAAAGAAAGATGTTGACTATCAAAAAAAGAAAAATAATTTAACAGCCAAACTAGCAATTATTTTGATGGGAGTAAATCCTGCGAGTATTATTTATGTTCGGAATAAGATCAATGCCGCAAAAAAAATAGGTATAGATACAGCATTGCATAATTTGGATGAGACTGTGTCAGAGAAAATTTTACTCACTGAAATAGAGAGATTGAATAAAGATGATTCTATTTCAGGGATCATATTACAATTGCCTTTGCCAAGTCACATCTCAAAAGAAAAAGTGATTAATGCAATTAACCCAAGCAAGGACGTAGATGGCTTTCATCCGCTAAACGTTGGCCTATTATATAGTGGATACGGAAAGGGCTTTGTTCCTTGTACAGCTCAAGGATGCCTTGAACTGATAAAGATGACTAAAAATGAAATTAGCGGTAAGAGAGTGGTAATAATAGGCCGCTCTAATATTGTCGGTAAACCTCTTGCGGCATTGCTGAGCGAAAAAGGTGCAACGGTTACTTTATGTCATTCAAAAACTAAAGACTTAGCTTTGATTACTGCTAGTGCAGATATAGTAGTTTCGGCAGTTGGAAAACCAAAATTTTTAACAGAAGAATATTTTTCAGCAAAATCTATAGTTATTGACGTTGGGATTAATAGGCTAATTTCTAGAAATAAGGAAGAATTAGTAGGCGATGTGGATTTTGAGAGTGTTAAAAATAAAGTTGCTTATATTACACCAGTTCCAGGAGGAGTAGGACCTATGACCATCGCCTATTTACTTATTAATACATTTGAGGCCATGCTTAGGAGAAAGAAAAAATTATATCTTAAACCAAACGAATATCTATGAATCATAGGCAGAGCGACAGCACTATAATTTGTAGCCAGATTAATATCAGAAAAACAGATTAACCTTATATTGCTCAAAACTCCTTTACATGCAGCTGAGAAATTGATATTTTAAGTTGTAGTTGGGTTAGAAAATTGTACACTACGGCTCACCACTTTAGATAATAGCATTATTTTACTTAGCACTAAGACTTATGGCGCAGATAAACCCATAATATTTCTCAAGTCAGGCACAAATTTTAAGATCGAATTATCATACCCAGCAGAGGCTTCTTTGTTTTTTTTCTTCAATTTGTCTATTTGATCTTGCGTTTCTTTATCAGACAATACCTTCTCAACCATATGAGCTCTTTTTAGTTTAGTATTTTCAAAAAATTCATTATCTCTTGCCCAGTAGTGATTTATTCGTACTATATTCCTGCTTTCTTCTGGCAGCAGAGACCCTCTAAAATACTCGTAATCTTCTGTTACTTGGCCATAGCCATCTAGGAGATCAGCAAAGTGTGGATTAGAGTATCGATAGACAAATCTAGGTTTTACAATTGTTTTTACGTGTAAATCCCTATCTTTTGAGGAATATAAAATACTTTCAATTAGCAATTTATCCTCCGGTATTCTTTGAATATTATTTGTCCCAAATATTCGCCAATTTATTGAAAGAGCAGCGTATTTATCATATTTCTTCAGCAGCGTTGGAAGATCCTTATCAACGATAGGGATAATGAACTCATCAGTATCAACAACTACAAGCCACTCCACAATGTCTTTGACCTCATGAGCAATTTTTGTATAAGCATCAGTTTGTATAATATTCCAGGCATCCAGTGTCTTTGCATCTTGTGTTAAGTCATATAAATCTACTAAACCAGATTTGATATATGGCTCTAGTACTTGCTTGTAATTATCGCTGCTCAAGTGATTGAATAAATAAAAATGCTCCACTCCAAGCATTTTATAGTACTCAATCCACTCCTTAAGAAAACGATCTTCATTTCTAAATGGTGCTACAAGAGTAATATAATATTTTGGTTTATCAAGCAATTTATCAACAAGTTTTAATTGCTCAGGTTTGGTATATATATTCTGCAGTAGCAGCTTTGCTCTTGCGTAATGTTGAATTGGATTTAGGTTAAAAATATTATTCCTAAAATTGAATTTTTGATAAAATACAACATCAAAATCCTTATTCGGATTTTTCCCCTCTTTCCAGCCATACTCCGTAAAATGCTCAAAAGGATCAATATTTTGCTTTCCAACTTCTGGGTAGGTAGTTAAGTAATATTCTTTATCAAAGAACAAGTGTTTTGCTACAAAGTTAAGTAAGGTTTTGTTACTATCTAAGTGCAATTTATAAGCAACAAAAATCAACGCAGCTATTAGTCCTAGAATTTTTATATATCTGTACTTCATTATCATCTTAGAAATATTATCATTGTTTTGTTGCTTCTATAATATCACCTGCTTTATACCAGTCTGGTGATTTATTTGGCAACTCCTTCATTGCTATAGAAGCCATTTTTCTAGCATCAGCAAACCTTCCAGTATTAAGTGCAATAATAGCTGTATTTAAGTGGCTTTTACCTATTTGACCATTTTTTTCGTAATATATCGCACAGTAATAGAGAGCTAGCAAATTATCAGGCTCCTTTTCGAGGACAAAAAGCAAATCTTTGTAATATCTTGATATAAAATACTGATTATCCATATATTTTGTGATACCCACAATAGCTTTGCCCAAACGTATTAATGGATCCTTAGGTCTTTTTTCTTCAGCGAGTTCATATTCATGTAAAGCTGGACTCTTACCGGCTTCAAAGTAAATTTGTGCTTTTAATTCATGATAAAAAGGATCATCAGGGTTTTTCATAATTAGCGCGTTGATGTTATTAAGAGCATCATCAAAGTTACCAAGCCTAAAGCACCTAATTGCTTCAATATAGCGCTTTAACTCTTCCTTATCATCACCTCCAGGCTTATAATTGGATATTTGGTTTGGCTCAAGCGTAAAAGCTGCTAGTTTAGCTGAACTTCTGGCATATTTTGTAATAATATCGTCCTGATTTTGACTGGCTGGATATTTTGAACGACTTACTGCTTGTCTAATGAATGATATTCTTTCTGAATTAAGAGAGTGAGTCTGATCATAAACATTATCAGCTCCATCAAAATTTTGGATCTTCATTTTCTCAAAAAATTTAAGCATGCCGATTGCACTATGACCACTTTTTTCAAGTATTTTTATAGCTGCTTGATCAGCACTGGACTCTAGCTCTCTTGAATAAGCATAAACTGATCTCTCAGACATGTGGAATCCACCCATTGTTACTGCAAACCCTTCGGCAGCACCTCCACTCATGGCAGTTGCAAGACCAAGAGCTGCAGTGCCGATTGCTGCCTTTTTATAATTTTCTAGAACCTCATCACGTCTTACTAAATGTCCGCCAAGAATATGACCAATTTCATGAGCCAATATGCCCCTTAACACATCTGGATCAGGATAATCAATTATCAAACCACTTGTAACAAATATTATATCCCCACCAGCTGTAAACGCATTAGGTTCTTGCTCATCAATAATATAAATTTTTAAGTCATTTAGTTTGGAAACCTTACGCAATGGATCTACAATCTGATTAACTGCTTCTTCTATCTCGGAATCTCTAAGAATTCCTGCTTGAGCATTACTTACAATAAATATTATTATAATTACTAAATATCTAGATAACATACACTTGACCTTCAATGCTTTAGTTTAAGATGATAAAATAAAAAATCTACTTGAATAATTGAACATTATAGATCAAATTACAATCTTAAATAACACAAATAATTTTTATACTATGTCAAAATTAGCGATCGTTACAGGTGGAATTAGAGGAATTGGAGCTGCTATCTCTACTGCCCTACATAATCACGGATATGATGTTATTGCAAATTATTTATCACATAAAGATATTGCAGATAAATTTAGCGATGAAACCGGTATACCAACAATGTCCTGGAATGTCGCAAGCGTAACTGAGTGCCACGAGGCAATCACAAAAATCGAAATTGAAACTGGCAAATCTGTTTCAATTTTAATCAATAATGCTGGGATTGTAAAAGATTCAATGCTACATAGAATGACGCCTCAGCAGTGGAGTGATGTGCTTAATGTAAACCTTAGTTCATGCTTTAATATGACAAGTAGCGTAATAAATAAAATGCGTGAACAAAATTACGGTAGGATTGTTAATATAAGCTCAATAAATGCTCTTGCTGGGCAACTCGGCCAAACTAATTATTCAGCATCAAAAGCTGGAATAATTGGCTTCGCAAAGGCTCTAGCAAGAGAATCAGCTTCAAAGGGAATAACAGTAAATTGCATTGCCCCAGGATATATTGACACTGATATGATGAAAGGAGTTCCAGAAGATGTATTACAGAATATTATTTCACAAATTCCTGTTAAACGACTTGGAAAAGCAGAAGAAATAGCAAGGGCTGTAGTTTTTTTAGTTGCTGAAGATGCTGGCTTTATCACTGGAGAAACGTTATCTATCAACGGTGGCCATTATATGTCTTAAAGATATGTCATTTAAAATAAATCAGGCTAGTTTAGATCTCAAACCAGAGTGCCCTCTAACATCTGACAGACTACGTTTGCTTGATATTGAGCATTTTGACTTCAATGGTGATATATTAGATGGTAAACTAATTGTTCTAGACCGAATTGCAGTAAAGGTACTGTCTATTTTTCGAGAATTAAAGGCAGCTAGGTTCCCCATTCATCAAGTAAAACTTATAGACCATTATAATGGTAATGATGATGAATCGATGGCAGCAAATAATAGTTCTGCCTTTAATTTTCGCAACATTGCTAATTCAGACAGGTTATCTATGCACTCCTATGGACTTGCGATCGATATAAATCCAATACAAAATCCTTACCTTACCATTGAAGAAACTGGCATTGTTAAAGTGCATCCATCTGCAGGTATTGAATTTCTTAATAGAAGCAATATACGGCCAGGAATGCTTGAACCGGTAATACATATTTTTGAAAAATATGGCTTTATAGTTTGGGGAGGAAAATGGAACAACCCAATTGATTACCATCACTTTGAAGTTCCAAGATCTCAAGTTGTCAATCTAGTTTGAAGTGTCAATAAAATCAGCTCCTAATTCATACAAGAAATTGCCACCAATACCTGTGATTTCCTGACTAGTTTGATATATTTCATATATACCTTTAGTCAATTCATTGGACAGGAACTTTTTTGATCTAATTAGTATATCAAAAGATTTAGGTTTGTTACTTCCTTCTGTGAATTTAATAAGTCCTTCAAGCTGCATTTGATTATCTTCAAAATCAATATCGATTATAAATTTCAGATAATGCGACCTGATGTTTTCTACTTTAATTTCATGTTCCACTATCTTTTGATTATAATTGAAAGGTAAAAATAGAGTAACCCATTTGGAGTTGTCATCGTTAGTGTGAACTGATTGATTTGCAATTTGCTTTATTATTGAGTATTCCTGTGCAATTTTCTTAATTTCTTCAATATTAGAGTCTATCAAGGACAATATCTTATCTAAGTTTTTTATAGATGATTCCGCAAGCTGATTTGTCTTCCTTTCTATTGCTTTGTTAGCAAAATCATTTTCTATTACTTCGTCTTCCTGAGTATCAGTGTTACCGTCAGCAAAACGTATCTTAGCTTTTTCCATCAATAAAGCCGGCTGAATTGCAGCCAAATAATTTGTCTTAGAGGCATTTTGTATAGTAATATTTACGCTATTACCTTGTTGAATCACTACTTTGTTATTCGAATCATATACAGGATTTTGAAACTGCGTTTTACTAGTGTCAATAGTAGATTGCTGATTAGTTTTAAAATTTACGTTACCATTATCTGAAATTTGCCTATTTGTATCAGCATTATATCCGAATTTATTGTCTTGACTAACAGCTAAACTAGCAAATCTATTAAATAATGAGCTTACTTTCTCTTCCAATCCAAAACCGACTTGTGATAACTTCTGATTATTGACAGTATCTATCGATAAATATAATTTCTGCCCCACGGACATTTTGGTATCATTTGTTGATATTATACCAAAATCCGTTTTAATAAGCTGAGCACCATCTTTATTTTGATCACTCACTACCCCTGTAAATGTAAGCCCGTCTCTCTTCTGAGAATCAACGGTTCTCAGTACTAATCTAATTTCACCTGAAGTTTTTGCCTCTGTTTCCGCCTTGCTTAGAACTTTATGCACAGTTGAAAGACTACTAAAAGAATTTAAATTTAAATATGTAATTTTACCTGAAAATACTTTAGGAATATTCGAATCATCCCTAACACTAACTGCAGCTTCATTTACTGGTACGTGAGTCGTTGAAGGCGTACGTTCAATAGCAACAAATCTGATTATTTCTGTTTGGGTACTTTCAACTTGTTTATGATTAATACTAACAACATTCCCAGCTACTTCTCCTTTACTCTTTGAGATAACTAGACTGATTTTATCACCTTGATTGAGAGATAACTTACTTTCAACGACCAGTATCCCTTGATTAGTTTGTAATCTTGCGTGCCCATCTTTAGTGGTAGACAAGATTGTTGCATCAATTAAGGAACCAGTTTGCAACTTCCACAATATTTCTGATAACTTATTACTATCATTGTTCTTTATATCTATCGAGCTTGGTAATACTCTAATATCTTTAAATCTAATGTTATCCATATCGTAAAATTTTGATGTTACAAATTCAAAATAAACATATTATAAGACTTTCCTTCATAGGCTTGTTCTTAATTGTTGTAGCAAATATCGTGCTATATAGATATTTCATGATTGAGGAAGTAGTAATTAAACAGATGGCTGACTACAGCGTACAAGTTGCAAATGTTTATAAATCAAGGATTTGGGATGGAAACGAAAATGCTATAAAGAAAATAAAAAGCAACGAATATTCAGCACTGTTAACAGACCAAGATTTTATCAATTTTGCCAAATCATCCTCTGATTATTTCAAAAACACCAATTCTACAGTTATAGTTTATGATAAATCAGGTAAGAATTTATTAACAAACATAGGTAACCAATCTTTAAAAATTCACAATTTTAGCAGTTCAGACCTATATGATAATGTAATACTTGCACTAGATCGGTATTTTCTTCGGGATTACGTGGCGGGAAATCATTTGACAGAGGCATATAGAGGCAAAACTTCTCATTCGTTAATATCAAGAGCAGTCGTAATAGATGAGGATGATAATCGAACAGAAAAGTCATTTATAGTGAGCTATATTCCAATAATTAATAGTGCTAGCGGGGACTTTACTATAGAGGGAGTGCTTGAAATAACTACTGATATTACGGATCAATGGGATAATATTACTTATCTTGAGAAGCGTATATTTATCTCCTTTGTTGTTGTATTTATAGTCTTTTTTGCCATAGTAATGTACAACACGAATTATGCTCAACGAATAATAAACAAGCAATTTGAAACTAATAGAGCATTAAAGGAAGCAAAAATCAGAGCTGAGACTGAAAGTTCTGCCAAAACCGAATTTCTTGCTAATATCAGTCATGAACTTCGTACTCCTCTAAATGCAGTAATAGGGTTCTCAGAAATAATGATTGCTGAAACATATGGCAAAGTAGAAAATAAACAATATAAGGATTACATAACTGACATCAACAATTCAGGCAAACACCTACTTAGTGTGATAAATGATATTCTAGATTTTTCTAAGGCCTCTGCTGATAAATTAAATGTTGAAAAAGTAGAACTTGACTTAAATAAGCTTGCATCATCAAGTATGCGATTTGTAAAACCAAGAGCAGATGAAGCTAGCGTAAGATTAATAGAGGAATTGCCTACTGAACATATTATTATAGTTGCTGACCCAAAGAGATTAAAACAAGCCCTTTTAAATTTACTTTCTAATTCAGTAAAATTTACTCCCACCGATGGATCCGTTACTCTTTCAATAAAAAAGGATACTAATAAGAAAAAAGTCTTAATCTCAGTCGTAGATACAGGGATTGGGATGAGCGACAAAGACATTCCTAAAGCTCTATCATCTTTTGGACAAGTGGATAATAAATTAAGCAGAAAATACGAGGGAACCGGCCTTGGGCTACCACTTACAAAGAAACTTGTTGAGCTCATGAATGGCAAATTTGATATTCAAAGCGCCCCAGGGAAGGGTACAACGGTGACTATTGAATTTGAATACAGTAAAAGTATTGAAATATGATAATATCAAAAAATATACTGTTCCTTACTTCTCTATCCCAAAATCTATGTATGGCTGGACTAGATTAATATTTTGTATATTATGTTAAGTGGATGTTCTACTAATTGAGAATTTGATATTAAAAATATGAAAAAGAAACTCAAACTACTTCTACTTTTTTTATTTTTTCCATTTAGCTCCATGGCTGAAAATGAACTAGGACCTATAGTTCAAAGACAAGCTACGCAAATCATTGAACTTAAAAATAAAATTAGCGACCTAGAGAAATCTGTATCTGAACTAAAACAAGATCTGGTTAATAGTGGTGTAATGTCAAAGAAGTCACAAGGTGCCTCTCATGAATCTATAAATTCTATTGCTGGTGAAGGAGCTGCAAACTCCATATCAAACCCAGACGATACTAATGCTTTTTTTGAGCAGAAACAAAAAACAGGTACTTCTCAAGATGACGAAAAATCTGAATATGATACAGCCCTTGCAACACTCAAAGACAGTAAATTTGACGAAGCTGAAAAATTATTTGATGAGTTTATTAAGAAATATCCATCTAGTAATTTACAAAGTAATGCAACCTTTTGGTATGCAGAAACTTTTTACAGAAGAAACATGTATAATAAAGCCGCAATCAACTATTTACATAGTTATAAGCAGTATCCAAAAGGTTCCAAAGCTTCTGACTCATTACTCAAATTAGCATACGCTTTATCGGCCTTGAATAAAAGAAAAGAAGCGTGTAGTATGCTTGAAAAATTGGATGCTGAATTTCCTGATAGACCAATTGCCTCAGTTAAAAGAAGCAGAGAAGCAAAGGAGAAGTTTCAGTGTCTAGTAAGATAATTAATATTTTATAGACTGTTTATGGTAGACATTTTAGATGAGGTTCTAAGCGACGAAAAACACGAAAAGAGATTGTATTTTTTTAGAAAAATTTTGCCATATATAATAACCTTCTCATTAATCACAGCTCTTATAATAGCAGGATACGGCTGGTATAAAAACAGGAATACTAAGCATAACCAAAATATTGGTGATTTACTTGTGAACTTAGTATTGGAAAATTCAAAAGATGTTAAGCTGTCAATAGAATCTCTAGAAGAATTGACTGTCAAAAGTGAAAATCGTCAAGCTGAGCTTGCGCAAATTCAATTGGTGAATAATTTTTTAGCGCGCAAAAACTTGGCAGCAGCAAAAGTAAACTTGATTGAAATAATCAATAATGCTAATTATCTTGATCTAACAAGGTCATACGCCAGAATTGTATGGCTTTCAATCGCACTTACAGAAGGTGATTTATCAGATGAAGATAAAAATAAAACTAAAATTTTCCTTGATCATTTTGACAATGAAAACTTAGTATTTTTTGGCACAGCAACCATCATGAAATCTCTGTATTATAAAAAAATTGGACAGATAGAGCTTGCTCGTCAATATGCTGAGCAGTTACTTAAATCATCATCGATTCCGCTGGTTATAAAAGAACAAGCATCGGCACTTTTAGCAAATTTAAGAGATTAATCTAGAATAAATTTTAAAGACTATTTGATAGGAGAAACTATGAAAAAAACTATTTATTTACTTTTGATTTCCATACTGCTTACAAGTTGTGATCATTTCGGAAGCACTAGAGTCAAAAATCTAATTGATATGACAAAGAAATTAGAAGTTGAATCAAACGAAAAAATAGCTTTTAAGGATCTGAAAAAAAGCCCTTTCTCTGGGGAAAAAGTAAAATCACACTCGATATCTAAGAGCAAGATCATTGGCCAACCAGCAATAGCAAAAGGCGTTTTTTACTCAGTGAATATAAAAGGTAACCTCTCTGCATTCTCAAGTAAGGAAAAGAAGATATTATGGTCTACAAACATTGCTAAAAATTCTACAGATAGGGGTTTTACTTCTGGTGGAATACTATTTAGTGACAAGATCTTATATGTTACATACGGTTCTAGAAATTTAGTAATTATTGATGCAAATAATGGGGTAGAGCTTATACGTAAGGAATTTCCAGACATATTACGATCAAAACCAGTTTTAGCCGACGACAGGATATTATTAGTACAAACTATTAGTAACCAACTTGTTGCATATGATACAAAATCTTCAAAGCTCCTATGGATCAATGAAGGTGGACTGGAAACTATTTCCTCAGCTAATCAGATATCACCAATATTATATAATGATAATGTTTTAGTGAGCTACAGCTCTGGAGAAGTAGCTTTAATTGATATTAAATCAGGCAAAGAGAAATGGATGATTAATATAACTTCTCTTGGAGAAGTAGGCATACCAAGCCTAGAAGCTGCAACAATTACCACTCAACCAACAGTCATTGGTAGTAATGCGTTCTTTGCTACAAGCAATGGTAAATTATTCAAAATAAACTTAAATGATGGGTCAATCGTTTGGCAAAAAGACGCCGAAGATATCCAAACAATAAGTGTATACGGTGATAATTTACTTTTAACTAATAACGCCAGGCAGCTTGCTATCGCTTCAACAAATACTGGCAAAATAAAATGGGTCGGAAACCTAATATCTGTGAAAGAACGTAGTACAAAGAAACCTAAAGCAGTACTATTTCAAACACCATTTGTCAGCCAAGTAGACAATAAAATATCTGTGTTTACTCTTGCGTCTAATGGCGAATTATATCAGTTTACCCAAGATACGAATGGTAATTTACCTCAGCAACCAGAGATCATTAAAACCATACCAGGTGCGCATTACCAGTGGCTCAGTTGCTGCAGCGGAAAGCTTCACATTTTTACTGATAATAAAGTATTTTACTAGTTTAACTAATAATTAATATAATACGTGATATAACCTGTTTGAACTGGCAATAAAAAATGCCTCTAGTGAACCAATCATTCACAGTAATTTTGGAGAGATAAATAATGAAAAAACAATCTAGAAGCATCAAAATTGATAATTTGCCTGATGTAAATGAATTGCATAGCCCTGCGCCAAATGGTGCTTATTTTAATTGGGAGACACTCACACTTGTGACCCCCCCGAGCCCAATAAAAGGTCCTGCTCAAACCACTCACACAGTCTCTTTATCTGATGCTGTTGTTGTTTCAGGAGAAGTGACGTCGTCAAGTGAATAGGTATAGCTCTTAGTAGCCACAGTCAAACCCCTTACCTTAAGATTTTAAGGTAGATCCTCCAATCAAGTTCAGGATGTGTGTGACCAAGCGTGAATTTCATGGTGATTATACTTTCATAAATCGTTATTGTTACCTATATTTAGGATCGCCTATCCTAATAGTTTAGTTATCCTTGCTTTTTCCATATAAATTGAGTACTTTCACAGTTTGATATAAATGTTAAAATTATCTGGTAAGTGACGGATTTATTTGGTTTTTCCCTAAACAAAAAGAGGGATGAAAAAAGCAGCTCATATACTGCAAGCGACATTGAAGTTCTAGAGGGGCTTGAACCTGTAAGAAAGCGTCCAGGAATGTATGTTGGTGGGACGGATGATGAATCTATGCACCACCTAGTCTCTGAAGTACTTGACAATTCAATGGATGAAGCGGTAGCTGGTTACGCCACCAGAATCACCATCGAAATGCTGGAAAATGGCTCCATTTCAATCTCTGATAATGGTAGAGGCATACCAGTTGACGAACATCCTAAATTTCCTGGCAAATCGGCTCTTGAAGTAATTTTAACCACTCTACACTCTGGAGGAAAATTTTCTGATAAAGCATATCAAACCTCTGGTGGTCTTCATGGAGTTGGTATCTCGGTAGTCAATGCGTTATCTCAGTTTCTTGACGTAGAGGTATCTAGGGATGGTATATTATATAAACAAAGATATTCTCAAGGTAAAGCACTAACTGCACTAGAAAAAAGCTCTACTACCAAGAAATCACACGGGACAAAAATAACCTTTTCACCTGACCCTGAAATATTCTCGTCTTCTGCTAAATTTAGACCGAGAAAAATTTATGATCTAGCCAAATCAAAGGCATATTTGTATAAGGGAGTTGAAATACACTGGCATTGTGCTCCAACACTTATTCCCTTAAATGAAGCCCCTGAATCAGATGTTATTCATTTCCCAGGTGGGTTAAAAGATTACCTAGAATCAAAGCTAAAAAAAGAAGAGATAATTGGTGAGGAAGTTTTTGCAGGTACCGCCGAAGTCAATAATGAACATATCAAGATAGAATGGGCAATATGCTGGCATCATGGAGAAAGCCAAATAAAATCCTATTGTAATACAATTCCAACTCCAATGGGCGGAACACATGAGCAGGGATTCAGAGCAGCTCTTGCTAGATCAATAAAAATATACGGAGAAATGGCTGGTTTTAAAAAAATATCCCAAGTTGCTCCTGAGGATATCCTAGAATCTATTAGTCTGATGCTCTCAGTATTTATTAGAAACCCTATTTTCCAAGGTCAAACTAAAGATAAGCTTGTTTCTCCAGGAATAGCAAAACATATTGAGAATATTTTCAAGGATCATTTTGATCATTGGTTAAGTGGCAATAAAAAAATATCAGACAAGTTAATTGAATATTTTATCAATAATGCTGAATTTCGTCTTAGTAGAAAAAATGAAAGAATAATATCACGCAAGACTGCCGTACAAAAATTGCGTCTACCTGGAAAACTTGCAGATTGTATCAGCTCTTCCCCAAAGGGAACAGAACTTTTTCTTGTTGAAGGGGATTCTGCAGGTGGATCAGCAAAACAAGCGAGAGACCGAAATACTCAGGCTGTTCTGCCGCTAAGAGGCAAAATAATAAATGTGGCTAATGCGCCAGCACAAAAGATTCATGCAAATCAAGAAATTCAGGATCTTGAAGTTGCGCTAAACTGCGGTTCTTTATCTCAGTATAAAGAAGATAATTTACGTTACGAAAAAATAATTATTATGACGGATGCCGATGTAGATGGTGCACACATAGCATCACTTCTAATGACCTTTTTTTACCTTCGTATGCCTAAATTAATTGAAAATGGACATTTATATTTAGCAAGGCCACCACTTTACAGAATAGTCCAAGGAAACAAAACGCATTATGCCGCTAATGAGCAGCAAAAAGATATATTGGCAAAAGATCTAGCTAAAAATAGAAAGAAAGTAGAGATCGGGAGATTCAAAGGGCTTGGTGAAATGACCCCTGTACAACTAAAAGAGACTACAATGAATCCTAAAACTAGGTCCTTATACAAAGTAAGTGTGGATGACTTAGAAAATATCGATAGAATAGTTGATAATTTAATGGGAAAAAAACCTGAAAAAAGGTTTCAATTTATACAGGAAAGTGTTGCAAATACCAAGAAGGGAGAGATTAAGCTATATGTTTAGAGTAATAGTTTTAGTAATAGTTTTACTAGTAAATAGCGTTTCTTTTGCACTAGAACAAAAAGATACCATAAATGACAACCATCCTGACAGCTACTATTTTAAGCAATTTCAAGATGTTTTTCAGAGAATACAAAAGGATTACATCCAAATTCCTAATAGACAAGAAATGACTGATGAAGCAATCAATGGCATGCTAAGATCTTTAGATCCTTACTCATCTTATTTTACTGATGAAGATTTAGAGTTCTTTATTACTCAAACAGATGGAGAATTTGGCGGAATCGGAGTTGAAATAGTCTTTGATAGTGGCGCTGTAAAAGTTATATCTCCTATAGATGACTTACCAGCCTATAAAGCTGGAATAAAGGCTGGGGATTATATAATAGGAGTAAATGGGCAACTTGTTTCTAATATAGGCTTTAATAAAGCGGTAAAAGAAATGAGAGGCGAACCTGGCAGCAAATTAAGTTTATTGGTAGTAAAAGAAGATGAGAATACAACAAAAGAGATCGAGCTAAAACGCGAGATCGTCAAAATTAAGCCGATCAAGTATGAAATTGAAGAAGATATTTTTGGTGGGGTTGCCTATATCAGACTTGTAACATTTAATAACCAAACTACTAATGACTTAAAAAAAGCAGTTAACGATATTATTGCTAAATTAAAGACAAAAAACAAACAGCTAAAAGGTATCATTCTTGATATGCGTAATAACCCAGGTGGGCTGTTTGATCAAGCTGTGAGTGTCTGCGAATATTTTATTGATCATGGAATAATTGTGTCAATAAAAGCTAGGGACAGTAAAGAAGATGCTGTGACTTCATCTGGAAGATACGCTCAAAAAGCACCAAATGTTCCGCTCGTTGTTTTAATTAATTCTGGGTCAGCATCTTCGTCAGAAATTGTTGCTGGTGCGCTACAAGACCACAAAAGGGCAATAATAGTTGGCACGACATCTTTTGGTAAAGGTCTTGTACAAACTTTTACGCAAATAAGTAAAAGAGCTGCGGTAAAACTAACTACTGCTAAGTACTACACACCAAGCGGAAGATCAATTAATGGCAAGGGTATTGATCCTGACTTATATATTGAAGATGCAAAAGTTGAATTTGCTGACAGAAAGGATAAAGAAAAGTCCTTTACTAGTTCATCAGTAAAAGAATATTTAAAGAAATACAATAATGAAGATAAGGTAGATGACAAACAAAAGACTGATGAAACTAAAACTACCTTTACTATGTCTAAAAGATACAAAGAAGATTATCAATACGCAAGAGCTTACGACTTGATTAAGGGTCTGTGTGTAAATCAAAAGCAAAACTAATATATGTTAAAAGATACAAAGTTAAGAGCAAAAGTTAAAATGTACCTAGTGGCAGCAAATATTGCGCTAGCTACTATTTTGGCTTTCTTGTTTTTGTATTGGTTAGCATCAGCCAGACCTCACCAATTGGCAAGATCAACTGAGCTTGGACAATATAAGAGTTTTTCAATGTCTAATCTCCCAAATAGTAACAAAACTGAACTAGAAGCTGACTATGTTGGTAATTTAAAGGAGGCAGTAGCAGATACATATGAAGAGGCAGCAGATATTGATAAAGAGCTTGCTAATATAGAGTCTGACAACAAAGTAGATAACCTATTAAAGCGAACAGAAAAAATTCTTGAAGATGATATACAAGATACAGACTCAAATAATACTAGCTACGATACAAAAGACAATAAGAAATATTCTAGCAAACCTAAAATAGGAATATTAGTAACCAATTTAGGGCTCAATAGAAGAGCAACAGAACTAGCTCTTACATTGCCTGTGCAGTGTGGGTTAGGTTTTTTACCATACACTAACAGCTTAAAACCACTGCTTCATAAAGCCCAGGCTAAGGGGCATGAAATATATTTATATCTACCTCTTCAAACTAATAAATCTAATGATAATCCTGGTAAACATGCATTGATGACAAACCTTGCTAATGAGGAAAATGCCTTACGGTTAAATATGATATTAAATTCTCATGCAAGGTATGATGGCGTATATAGCAGTTATAAAGAGACCTTTACTGACAATATTCATGCTTCTGAATTGGTCTTTGATCAACTAGACGATAAGAATTTGATCTTTGTTTTAGGCAAAAAATTGCCTAAGAAAATTCCGATACATATTTCATCGCATAATAATATTATGCCTACAAATATAATAATAGATGAAGAACCAGACCAAGAATACATCAAAAAGCAGCTAAATAAGCTAACTGACACCGCTAAAAATGAAGGAATTGCGCTGGGATACGCACAAGGATTTACTTTAACTATTGAGATGGTACGCGAATGGATCAAAATCTTAGATAAGAAAGGTATAGAACTTGTTCCAATCTCTGAATTGTTAAAGGAATATAACTCATGAACATCAAAAAACAAGATTCTACAAAAGTCAGTGACCTCCCTTTCAGACCAGGAGTAGGCATGATGATAGTAGACAAAGCAAATAGAGTTTTTGTTGGAAAAAGAGTTGATTCTAAAACTCATGGATGGCAAATGCCTCAAGGGGGAATCGACATGGGGGAAACCCCTAGTAGCGCTGCATTAAGAGAAATGGAAGAAGAAATTGGCTGCCGGCTAGGGCATATAATTGCTGAAAGTAAAAATTGGTATAGCTACCGCGTTCCTGACTTTTTGATTCCGCGTTTATGGGATGGTAAATATTGTGGACAAAAGCAAAAATGGTTTTTAATCCGCTTTACTGGAACTGATGAGGATATTAATATCAAAACCAAGCACCCAGAATTTGATAATTGGAAGTGGGTAAATTTTGATCAGCTGCTTGCAGATATAATTCCATTCAAACTAAAACTATATAAACAAGTAGTTAAAGAATTCAAACAAACTCTTAAAAACTCCCAGGATATTTAATTATACTTGTATTCGCGGCTAAAATAATGTTAGCATTTTGAGATAAACTTAATCTTGATAATGGTAAGACAATATGGCCAAAGAGTCTGAAGATGCTCAGCTAGAAAAAATAGAACGTTTACGTAAAGAAGCTTTAGCAAAAGAATTAGAAAAAATTAGAAAAAAAATACCAATTAAACAAAAGACAAAGAACCTAATAGAAGCAAGTTTAAGAGATAGAGCAGTTGCTGAGCAAGAGTCATTTCAGGCAAAAGGTGCAAAAACAGCTGGTATAACTGCAGGATATATTGCTACAGAAAAAACAACAGGTGAAACATTTATTTTAAAACAATTTTTTAAAGATAAAAGTGATTGTCAAACTGCACAAGATTTACAAAATAGAAATGACGGTGTCCAAGAGTTTATAGGGGCAACCATATATCAATTCTTACTCTATGACCGCGCGCCAAAAGAACAACTTGTTGTACCAGACAAAGATAATTCACGCTCACTCTATGTTCGCTCCAAATTCTTTAAAGATGTAAAACCATTAAGTGGATTGTTGAAAAGCAAACCTGGTACTAATATAATCCCTAACAGTTCCAAATTAAAAAATATAGAAGGATTCGAAAAAGTTGTGGCCGCCTGCCATATACTCGGGGAATCAGATTACCATGCTGGAAACATGATGGTAACAAAAAACGGCACTGTCACTAAAATTGACCATGGTCGGTCTTTTTGGCATTTTAACAAAGATTTTTCGTCTATGGTCGAATCTACAAATAGATCTTTTAAAAATCTTGGTTACGCCAAGGTAATTCAAGATGGTGTTTTAGCTTTTGATGTAGAAAAATATTCAGCATCGCTGAATCAGATGCTATCTCAACTAAGTGAAGAACAAGTTGATAAAATTATTGATCAAAGAGTAGATGAATTATACAAAGCTGGTTTTAATCCAGAAGGCCTTACTGCCAAACCTCGATTTAGTGCTGAAGGATTGACACACGAATACCCAATTAATAATTTTGATGATTTAAGAAAAGTATATAAGGACATTACTAAAGAAAACCTCAGAAACATGAGGGAGATAGCGCAGCAAGTTGAGATAGTAGCTAAATTCAGTAATGTTAGTCCAGAGTTTAAGACAGGAGGATGGGTGAAAGCTTTTGCTGAATCCCCAGAAAAAGATCCTATACAATACGCAATTAAGCATAACATAAAAATTGATGGTATAGATGCTAAACAATATGTTATAGCAAAAACCATAGATAGATATCTTAACGAAAAGGATCCAGTAATAAAACTAGAGATAGAAGAACAATATAAAGCTGCTGTTAAAGAATTAGAAATAGACAAATCTTACGATAAGGGTGCAAAAACTGCTAAGCAATATGTTTTAGAGGGAATTATAGAGCAATATCTAAAAACAGATGATCCGGTAGCGCAGAAAAATTTAAAAGCAAACTATGCAGCCGTACAAAAAATAGGGGAAGAGCAAGCTCCCAAATTGCTAACTATGGAATCAAATCTTGGGCAGTTTTTAAACAATCCAAAGACTCCAGAAATTCTAGCAAACCATAAGGAATTCAAAGGTAAATCAACGTTAACGACTGATATTGATTACACAAAATGTGATTTAGATGTAATTAAGAAATGTAAAGAAGTGCATGAAAAAACCAGTAAGGCCAGAGATTATGACAGTCTATCAACTGCACAAAAAGTAGGAGTAGCTTTTGCAACAGTAGTGCCAATAATTGGTAATGCTATAGCTTATTACGCAATGAAGTCGCATAATAAATCCGAAAAGGCTAAACTAGAAGCGACAATCGGCCAATCCCTTGATGGTGTTAAAAGTGACCTAGATAGTTTGTCTAAAAACCCAAAACAATCTAAGGCGCCAGAGCTTGGTCTAAGTCAGGAATTAAGTCAAATAAGACAAAGTGTTAGTGCTTATAAATCAGAGTCACGTGCTTCAATTGTTGTTGCTAAAAAAAGAGATAGCTCCGTAGGAGTTGTTGATAGGTAAGATTTTAACAATTTCGATCAGGTACTAGAACTTGTGTTTGCCTCAGGTAACTGTGATTAAGGATAAAATTACTAAATCTGCATAATACTGTAAAAAATTTTCGTACATAGTTCAAAGTAAAAGACTACAATCATTACTTAAGTTCTTCAACTAACGCACTTTTTATTGACTCTACACCAGGTTGATTAAAGGGATTAACTTCATACACCTTGCATAATACAATCACTTCGAGTATTGACTTCATCACCAACATTCCAATTGTCCTTGGCGATAAATCACTGAGCATAATAGTTCTTATTGGTAATCCGGCATTAATAATAGCCGTCTTAGTAGCAATAAAGTTAGCAGTATTTATAGTTGCTAAATCCTTGCCAGAAACCATTCTACATTCGGCTAAGTTTTCTATAAAATGTTCTGTAGATATATTTTGTACATAATATAAGTTATAAAACTTATCTTTAGGCCCTTGCAGATATAGCTGCAACATACTATGCTGATCATTTGGCCCAAGACCTCTAATAGGCGTTAATCCTTTACCATTTTTACCTAAAGATTCGGAAATAATTTGTGATTTCCACTCCAGGAAAGTAGTAAAATCTTGCAAATATGCAAGATTCACCACCATACTCTTTTGTGAAGCAGCAAGCATAGCAGCATAATCTAATATACTATTATCCTTTGTATGGAATTCTTCTAATATGGCTTGAGCTCCATCTAAAAACTCCCTTACATTAATTCCTGCAACGGCTGCTGCAAAGGTTGTAACATTAGTAATTGAAGAAAATCTTCCACTTATTTTTGCTGTATGAGGTATTATATTAGCTGACAATCTTTTAGCAATTTTACTCAAGTTTCCATTTTCAGGATTTGTAATAAAATAAAATCTTTTATCAAAATCATTGATGTTTTCCTTCTTGAAATACTCTGTTAAAGCCCCAATCAGCGAAATAGTTTCTATGGTATTGCCAGAATTGCTAATTCCAATTACCACAGTATTTATTAAATCTAATGAAGTAATGAGCTTTTTAAAATAATATGGATCCGTGTTGTGTAGGTAATGAACTTTGACTTCTTGCTGCGATCTTTGTACTAATTGAATCAATAATTGTGGGTTCAATATGGCTCCGCCCATGCCAACAATTATGACATCACTGTAATTACTGCGTATTTGTGTAACTAACTTTTGTGCTGATTCTATTTGATTTTGAGCATTCTCGATAGACAAAATATCATATTCTGGTAGTTTCCCGATACCAGATAATATTTCAGTTTGTGCACTCTTAGCGAGAGAAAAAAACTTATTATATTCTTTGCTAGACCTATCGAAATTTTTATAATCGATAGCTAGCACTATTACGCCCTCTTTTTAACTGGGCTACTTTCTTTAGTGTGCTCTTTTATATCAAGCTTTATTGCTTCACTAGCAAGTAGCATAGGAATGCCATCTATCACAGGATATGCAAGCCCCGCCTGCTGGCTTATTAAAATTGACTTTTCTTCGTTATAAATTAGCTTCCCACCTGAAACAGGGCAAACTATTATGTTTAGTAAATCTTTTGATAATTTCATGTTTTTATAAAATAATAAATTATCCTAAAATTTTTGCGCTATCCCAAGGAAGCACAGTACCACCTGCATCAAGCACCAGATCACCACTGTCTTCATACTCCGCAGCAAAAAATGACTGTCTGTTTGCAATCAATTTAACTGGCTTTATTTTCATGCCATTATGAAAATACTCCTTGGCCTGACCTCTTCCTTCTGGGTTATTCTTTGAGGCTATCTTAGCTTTACTCATGATTTTTCACTACACTTGTTAATAAGTATTAAAGAAGGAGCTCATTTTACACAAATACTACTCCAGCGTCAAGAGAAAAGTTTTCCTATGCCACTACGCATCAGAGATTTTGGGTCCATTTTTGAAGCTTTTTTCATCATTTTACTTATTTGCAAAAATTGTTTCAGTAAAACATTAACTTGTTGAACTGTAGTACCAGAACCACTGGCAATTCTTATCTTTCTAGAAGCATTTAAAATTTGTGGATTTTGTCGTTCCTTTTTTGTCATAGACAACACTACTGCCTCTTGGAGCGCTAAGATTTTCTCTCCAGCTGATACGTCCCCTATTTTAGAAGTGAGTTTAGATATTCCAGGAATCATACTAAGCATACTACCAAAACCACCAAGTTTTTTTATCATCTTAATTTGAGAGATATAATCATCTAGGTCAAAAGTACCCTTTCTCAATCTGGCGGCAGTTTTCTCAGCTTCTTTTTGATCAATTATTGAGGCTGCCTTTTCTACAAAAGCAACTATATCTCCCATATCAAGGATTCTTGAAACCATTCTTTTTGCATCAAATTTTTCAAAATCCGAGGCCTTTTCACCTGTACTTAAAAATTTAATTGGTTTTCCAGTAACAAACCTTACACTTAGAGCAGCCCCACCTTTGGAATCACCATCAATTCTAGATAAAATAATACCGGATATCGAAAGCTTCTGGTCAAAAGTACTTGCTACTGTTACAGAGTCTTGTCCTATCATTGAATCAATCACCAATAACGTCTCTGTAGGATTAATTAAATTCTTAACCTGCACCACCTCATCGATCATTTCCTCATCAATATGAAGCCTTCCTGCACTATCGTAAATTACTACATCATAGCCAGATAGTTTAGACTCCTTTATCGCTCTATTTACAATATCTATTGGCTTTTGCCCAGGTATGATCTCAAGACTATCTATTTCATTAGTTTGCGCCAAAATAGCTAATTGCTCTTGAGCTGCCGGTCTATATATGTCTAACGATACTAATAGTATTTTTTTATTTTGATTTTTTAATTTTAGCGCCAATTTTGCAGTGGCAGTAGTTTTACCACTACCTTGCAATCCCACAATTAAAAAATTAACGGGCGGGGTATTATTAAGATTCAGATCTGCTTCAGCATCATCAGGACTGAGCAGAGCAACCATCTCATCATTAATTATTTTAATCACCATTTGGGCGGGAGATACAGACTTTATCACTTCTTGCCCGACTGCCTTTTGCCTTACATTATTTACAAATTCTCTCACTACAGGCAGGGCAACATCAGCTTCAAGAAGGGCAATTCTTATGTCTCTCATAGCAGAATCTATCTGCTCTTCTGTTAAAGCGCCACGCCCCTTAATTTTATCAAAAATTTTATTTAGATTTTGTGTTAATGTTTGAAACATATAAAATTAGCTCATATATTCTTAAATATTGCCTTATGTTTAAAATAAAGCACTGATCAAATAAAGACAAGTAATGATATGCTTCAGATCGACCCAAAAATGCAACCCCTATCTTCAGCAAGTAGAGTTGGTAAGCAGCAAAATAAAGAAAAGACAAAATTTGTTACTGGAAAGAAGGCTCATGAAGTATCTCACAATGAAGGCACTTCAGCAGTTGCTAATATTAGTGACATGTTATTTTTGCAAGAGATCGATCAACTCGAGCAAGATACAAAAAACCTTGAAGAGTATGCAAAAAAAGCATTTAAAGTACTTAATGATCTGCAACTGGACCTTCTGCAAGGCAAAATCTCTACAGATAGAATAATAAAACTTAGGGAGGTTTTAAAAAACAGTCAATTTATTATCTCAACACCACAACTAGCAGAAATAGCCAACCAGATTAATATCAGACTCGAAGTCGAAGTGGCAAAAATAGAAGTTGCCACCTTCGGGTACTAATCACTGATTTTTCACTTGATCATCGGTACCTTTTGTACTTGGCTTATTGTCCGTATTTTGATCATTAGATTTTTCTTGTACGCTATTTTCATCAATAATCTTAGGAATTTCTATAACCTCAGATGGACTAGCTTGCTCTGCTTTTTCAGGCTTATTAGTACTTTGGGTATCTTCCGGTAATTTTTTCTCTTCAACAGGGGTGGGCCCTTCCTCAGAAGATGCTCTAAGCTGCGCTACAAACCCTTTGAGCTTATCAGCTGGAATCATTCCTGGAATAAAATTTCCGTTTATTATATATGATGGTGTGCCTTTGATTCCTAGCTCCTTAGCTAAATTAAAATTCTTATCAAGTATTTGCTTTACTGAAAAACTATTTATTTCATTTTCCACCATCGAATAGTCAATATTGTATTTGAGTAGGATAGCTTTAACATTTACTTCATTAATTTCTGCTATTTTCATCAATTCATTATGAATAGCCACAAAATTCTGCGGACTAACTTTATGTATAGCTAGAGCTACCTTTGCTGCATATACTGACTTTTCTCCTAGTATAGGAATTGGTCTTAGTACAATTTTAATTCCCTTATCTTGAGCGATTATTTCGTTCTCTACCTCATTTGCTTTTCTACAATATGCGCAGTTGTAGTCATAAAATGCCACCATAACAATATCACCGTCTGGATTCCCCAAAACAGGTGGTGATTCAGCGCTTTCAATTTGTTCTTTATTAGCTTTAATATACTCTGTCGCTTTTTTTGTGGACTCAGCTATTTTCTTTGTTTGAAGCCCTTCAAGAGCCTGCACTAACAATTCAGGATTTGCTATTATATAATCCTTAATAACTTGTTGTACTTCGTCCTTAGTAAGTTCTGCTGCTTGTGTTTTTTTAGCATTTTCTCTAGCATTGTTTTCTTCAGTAACCTGTACTTTAACTGTTTCTGGCGTATTAGCCATTTTGTAAGAAAAAAGCACTGCAAGTCCAATCAACATTAGACCTAGAATCAGATTAAATAGTTTTCTTAACATATAATTTCCTCGAACTAAAATATTGATTCTTGATAAATGATCTTGAGCCTAGATGCAATCAAAACCTAAATTTTATGTGACATAATTTAATTTATACAAGCGTGATCAACATAACTTTTAGAGTGTTTTTAAGAGTTTTTCTAAATACCTACTACTAAATAATCTATAAATTTATTTAAATATACGGAAGCTTAAACAATATAATCCTAGATTTAACAATTAAAATTAGATATCATGTGCTCTCGATAATAATTTAATTTCGATATTTCTTATGGGAATAAGCATCTTTCAATTACTACTCGTTCTTCTTATAATACTGGTACTTTTTGGCGCTGGCAAACTACCTCAAGTAATGTCAGACTTAGGTAAAGGGCTCAAAGCATTTAAATCTTCTATAAAGGACGAAGATAAGGACAAAGATAACGAAAAAAAATAATACTAAACGGCTAATAATATGAAAATCACTAAATTGCTTCTTACTGTTATATTTGTTCCATTATTGCTAGTAGCGTGCAAATCAAAAAAGGGAGATGATGAAACAGTAATACCCGCACAAGTCTTGTATAATAAAGGAGTTGTGCAATTTGAAAAAGGAGAATATAAAAAAGCATCAGAAGAATTCGAGAAAATATTTTTCCAACACCCTGGAAATCCAATTACTGCCCAAGCAGAATTGATGCAAGCCTATAGCTTATATCTTGCAGGAGAATATGATGAAGTAGTAGATGTACTAGAAATTTTTATCAAACTACACCCAAGACACGAGGATATATCCTATGCATATTACTTAAAAGCTTTGGCAAATTACGTTCAGATTTCCGACGTAAAACTCGATCAATCGCGAACACAAGCAGCACGTGATGGTCTTGAAGAAGTAATCGCTAGGTTTCCAAATTCAAAATATGCAATAGATGCAGCATTAAAAATTGATCTCACTAAGGACCATTTAGCAGGAAAGGAAATGCTCGTTGGCAGATATTACTTACAAAAGAAAAATCCAGTCGCAGCAATCAAGCGCTTTCAATCAGTAGTAGAGCAGTATGACACCACCTCACACACAAGCGAAGCCCTGTATCGATTGGTTGAGAGTAACGTTATGTTAGGGCTATATGAAGAAGCTAAGAAATACGCCGAAGTTCTAGTACACAACTATCCTGACAGTATTTGGCGCAAGCATAGTGATAATATCATGAAAAGGTAAAATGCTGCAAAGCCTTCATATTAAAGATTTCGTTCTTATTGAGGATTTAGAAATAGATTTCTGCGAAGGCTTTAATGTTATCACCGGCAAAACTGGTGCTGGTAAATCTATTATTCTTGATGCTATCCTTTTTTGCTTTGGCAAAAACTTTACTAAAGACATCATTAGACAATCGGCAGAGACATGTACTGTGGTAGCTATTTTTGACAATAATATGCAAATAAGCTCTTTTCTTGAATCGCAAGCAATAGAAGTAGATGAACAGCTGATTATTAAATCAGTGCAAAACAGAACAGGCCGCAGAAAACTATATTTAAATAATCAAATTACTAGCTCTAAAACTCTCCAGAAGTTACTAGATCAAGTTCTTGAACTAAATGGTCAACATAATCACACAATCTTGCTTAAACCGAGTTCTCATTTATCAATTTTAGACCAATATTGCAATCTAACGTATCTTAACACTGAAGTTGCAACTACTTATAGCAAATGGCAAAATGCTATAAAACAACTTAATGAAATAGAAGAAAAAAGAGAACAAATAGATAGGGACATAGATTACTTAAAACATGTATGCTTAGAACTGGAAAAAGCAAATATTGAAGATAATGAAGAAGAAAAACTACTAGAAATTAGACATCAACTTCAAAATAAAGAGAAAAAGAATCAACTTATACAAAATTTATTTGAAGAACTTGAGCAAAATAACATTCACAAAATAGCCTCTAAAGCGCAAAAATTAGAATCTGGCTATATTGACAAACCGACTGCTACAGAAATTATTTCATTGATTGAAGATGCTTATGATAAATTAGAGGATGCAAAAACATTGCTTAATAATTTGCTCAAACAAGAAACTGAACACTATTCTCAAGAAGAACTTGATAATAGACTTTATGAAATAAGAACTCTAGCACGTAAACATAATGTAAGCTCAGGCGAGCTTACAAGGGTTTTAGAAGAATCAAAAGTACAACTTATCACTCTGGAAGGTAAAATCGTTGCTGGCAACGATTTAGAAAAACAAGCAACCCAATATCAAAAAGACTATTTTCTCAAGGCAAAGTCTTTATCTGACACAAGAAAAATTGGGGCTTTGGAACTCGCTAAAAAAGTAATGAATGAGCTTACTGTATTAGATATGAAAAAAGCAATCTTTAGAGTTGAAGTTGAAACAAGTAATGATTTTGCATCATCATCTGGCATAGATAGCGTAAGGTTTTTAGCTTCAACCAATCCAGGTACTGAAGCTGCGCCAATAGATAAAATCGCCTCAGGAGGAGAACTTTCAAGATTTTTATTAGCATTAAGAGTATCGTTATTTGACAAACTACCAAAACAAACCATTATTTTTGATGAAATAGATGTCGGAATGAGCGGATCAGTAGCAGATTCTATAGGCACAAGACTTAATGATTTAAGTAAAGCGATGCAACTAATTGCTATTACGCATCAACCACAAGTCGCTGGTAAAGCACAAAAGCATATTTTGGTTGAAAAAGCCCAGCATGAGAAGCATACTGTTATCAGTATAAAGGAATTGGATACTCAAAATAGATCTTTTGAACTTGCTAGGATGATCTCTGGAAAAGAAGTAACAAAAGCTGGTCTTGAGGCTGCTAAAGAACTAATAACTAATAATTGAAATTTATGCTTAAAAATCTTTTGCTTACAATTTTGTGTTTTATTATGCCTGTGTTTCCGGTTTTAGCCAGCGCGGATGATAAAGCGCCAAATGGTACAATTCTTAATATATCAGCAACTGAATATACTCAAATTACCCAAGATTTAATAATAGCAAATATGCACTATGAGAGCGAAGCACAAAACGCTAAAGAAGTTCAAACTGCTATTAACAACATAATGTCTAAGGTATTAGAAAAATCAAAGAGATTTTCTAATGCCCAATTATCTACTAGTCAGTACTCCGTTTATAAATATGATTATCAGGATAAGAAACAAAATACCCTACTTTCAAAATGGAAAGGAAGCCAATCTTTGAGCATTACCGGCCGTGACTCTGAAAGTATTATAAAACTCGTTGGCGAACTACAAGATCTTGGTCTTGCAGTAGATAGCCTAAATTATACTATTTCCGATGAAAAGCGTGATGAAACTAGAGATACCTTGATGGAAAAAGCCGTGAGCAAACTGCTTGCAAAAGCAACTAGAGTTGCTAAATCCCTAGGAAAAACGGAAACAAAAGTCATTAATATTAACGTCGATGCTGATAATACAGCCCCAATACCATTTTATCAAACTACTATGAGAGTAGGATTTTCTGCAAAGAGCGAAATGCCACCTCCAATTGTTGAACCGGGACAGAGCACAATAACTATGACCGTGTCTGCAACGATATTGATTAAGGATTAATCATATTACTACCTGAATATTGCTTTTCCTTTACATTTAAAGCCATTTCGATATAAACTCTTAGTTGTTAACAACTAAATATAAGTAATTATTATGAATATTCACGAATATCAAGCAAAGCAGGTATTGCGTAATTATGGAGTTCCTACTTCTCATGGTGTAGTAATCCTTAAGGGCAATGACATTGACGACGTCATAAATAATTTTGATGCCAAAATCTACGTTGTAAAAGCACAAATTCATGCTGGCGGAAGAGGTAAAGCTGGGGGTGTAAAGGTTGTCAAGTCCAAAGAAGAAGCAAAAAATGCTGCTAATGCTATGTTTGGTAAAACTCTTGTTACACATCAAACTGGCCCAAAAGGGCAATTGGTAAAAAGACTATATGTTGAATCAGGTTGTGATATTGCTAAAGAGTATTATTTTAGCGTTGTGATGGACAGATCAAGCAGGCGTATTACTTTTATGGCGTCGACCGAAGGGGGTGTGGATATCGAAGAAGTTGCTGAAAAGCACCCTGAAAAAATTATTAAAGTATCAGTGGATCCTGCTACAGGAATATTACCTTTTCACTGCCGCTCTATTGCTTTTAGGCTAGGATTTACAGGAGATAAAGCCAAACAAATGATGAAAATTACTGAATCAGTTTATCAAGCGTTCATATCAACAGATGCTTCACAAATTGAAATAAATCCTCTAGTAGAAACCACAGATGGTACATTACTAGCGCTTGATGCTAAAATTAATTTTGACGATAATGGATTGTTCCGTCATCCAGAAATTTCTTCATTAAGAGATGAAGATGAGGAAGATCCACTAGAAGTAAGAGCTAGTAAATCTGAGCTAAATTACGTTAGAATGGATGGAGATATTGGCTGTATGGTAAACGGCGCTGGCCTTGCTATGGCAACGATGGATATCATTAAATTATATGGCGGAGAGCCAGCAAACTTTTTAGATGTTGGTGGAGGAGCTGATAAAGAGCGTGTTACTGAAGCCTTCAAAATTATTCTTTCTGATAAAGCAGTCAGAGGGATTCTAGTGAACATCTTTGGTGGAATAATGAGATGCGATATTATTGCTGAGGGAATCGTAGCAGCCGCTAAAGAAGTTGGTGTCAAAGTTCCACTAGTTGTAAGACTTGCTGGAACAAATTTTGAACTAGGAAAAAAGATTTTAGCAAGCTCTGGCTTGGAAATTATTGCAGCAGATGATCTAGGTGATGCTGCACAAAAAATTGTTAAAGCGATTTAATTAGGAGCTGTTATAAAATGTCAATATTAGTCAATAAAAACACTAAAGTAATTTGCCAAGGATTTACAGGCTCTCAAGGAACATTTCACTCCGAACAAGCCATAGCTTATGGCACTAAAATGGTAGGAGGAGTCACGCCTGGCAAGGGAGGACAAACACATCTTGATCTTCCGGTATATAATACTGTTCAAGAGGCAGTAGATAGGACGGGCGCTAATGCCAGCGTAATTTACGTTCCACCACCATTTGCAGCTGATTCAATTCTTGAAGCAATTGATGCTGGAATTGAATTGGTGATATGTATTACTGAAGGAATACCTGTACTTGATATGTTAAGAGTTAGAAGAGCATTAGTAGGCTCAAGAACAAGACTTGTTGGTCCTAATTGCCCGGGTGTCATCACCCCAGAAGAATGCAAAATTGGTATCATGCCTGGTCATATTCATAAGAAAGGAAAAGTTGGCATAGTGTCAAGATCAGGAACTCTTACATATGAAGCAGTAGCACAAACGACCGCAGTTGGACTTGGTCAGTCAACATGTGTTGGTATTGGTGGAGACCCAATTAATGGAACTAATTTCATCGATTGCATCGAGTTGTTCTTACAAGACCCAGAAACACAAGCAATTATTATGATTGGAGAAATTGGAGGAAATGCTGAGGAAGACGCAGCCGACTTTATCAAAAAATCTAAAATTAAGAAACCTACTGTTGGATTTATTGCTGGAGTAACTGCCCCTGCTGGCAAAAGAATGGGTCATGCTGGAGCAATTATTGCAGGTGGTAAAGGGGGTGCAGGAGACAAACTTGAAGCACTTAAAAGCGCAGGTGTGAAAATTTCTGATTCTCCGGCTGAGATTGGCAAGGCTATGCATAAATTACTTAGCTAAAATACTCACAAGCCTATGAATCCTTTTAATAGTTACCGCGACTCAATAATAATAAAGGATTCTGTGAAATCTAAACATGTGGTTGCAGGAGAGTATTCATATTATGCTGGCATACTACCACGGAAAGTCATTTGATGACTGTATAATGTATCTGGATGAACTTGATGATATTCATCCAGATGAACAAACTGATAAGTTAATTATGGGCAAGTTCTGCTCTATTGCAAGTGGTGCTAGGTTTATGCTTGGTGGAACACAAGGTCATAATTATAATTGGATTAGTAATTATCCTCTAGATTTCCTAGATGATGCTTATGATAATTATCAAACTATCCCCCCTAAAGCCCACCGACTTAAAGGTGATACAGTTGTGGGTAATGATGTTTGGGTAGGAGCTGAGGCTCTAATTATGCCAGGAATCAAAATAGGGGATGGAGCAGTAGTTGGAGCACAAGCTGTCATCACTAAGAATATTGGAGCCTATGAAATTTGGGCCGGTAATCCTGCACGTCTAATTAAAAAAAGATTTTCTGATGATGAAATAGCAATGCTGCTTGAGTTAAAGTGGTGGGACTGGAATCTAGAGAAAATAAAGCAGTATCTTAATATTATTCGCTCAAATAATGTGAGGGCGCTTTTTCAGCAAGCAAAAAGATAGTGGCAGTTATTCACTGACAATTTTCATTTGTCCATCTCCAGACATTCTTGCTAGAACATAGTTTTGCACTTTTTCAAATGCCCTTGTTTCGATTTGTCTTACTCTTTCTTTAGATATATTATATTGCATGCTAAGAGCATCCAAGGTCAGTGGATTATCTATTAATTTTCTTGCCGAGAAAATCTGAACCTCTCTTTCATTTAAAGACATTAGTGCCTCCGACAGTACTTGTGATCTATTACTTGCTAACTGCTTATGAGATACAATATCTTCCTGTAACGGCTTATTTTCAGGAAGCATCTCTATCATTTCTGCCCCATCTTCACTATCAATATCTAAAGGCCTATTAAGCGACAAATCAGGACCAGATAATCTCATGTTCATTTCACCAACTTCATGAGCTTCAACGCCCAGATCTTTTGCAATCTCAACAAAATCACTTTCATTAATAGCACGCGAATAGATATTGGCGATCTTATGCTTAATTTTACCTAGACTAAAAAATAGTTTTTTTTGCGCTGATGTAGTACCAATTCTAACTAAAGACCATGATCTTAGAACATATTCTTGAATAGCTGCTTTTATCCACCACATAGAGTATGTAGAGAGTCTATAACCAAGATCGGGATTGAATTTTTTCACCGCTTGCATCAAGCCAATATTTCCTTCGGAAATTAATTCAGTTACAGGTAAGCCATAGTTTCTATATCTCATAGCAATTTTTGCCACAAGTTTTAAATGGCTTTTTACTAATTTATGCGCCGCTTCAAGATCTTGAGTTTCCAAATACGCCTTAGCAAGCATAAATTCTTCTTCTTTAGTAAGAGAAGCTATAGCATTAATCTCCCGTAAATAAATACTAAGACTTGCTTCTGAGCTAACTACTGGTAGATTTGCTATGTTTGACATCTATTTTTTTAATTATTTTCTTAAAAACTTTATGTGCATTATAGCACAAAACAACTTATAGTTTCAATGGGGTACTTGCTCGGCATCTTGAAAGCTAATTTCTAAGATTTCATATGCCTTAGCTCCTTTAGGGGTTGAAACCTCTACAACATCACCTATTGATTTACCAATTAATGCTTTAGCTAGTGGAGATTTTGTAGAAATCCTACTTTTTGAAATATCAGCCTCATATTCGCCTGTAATATGATACACAACCTCATCTCCACTTTCATCATCCATTAACTTCACCGTTGCGCCAAACTTAACACTATCTGGCTTGAGTTTTGAAATATCGATGATTTCAGCCCTTGATAATTTATCTTCCAAATCCAAAATTCTTCCTTCAATAAAACTCTGCTTATCTCTTGCTGCATGATATTCAGCATTTTCTGATAAATCACCAAATTCCCTAGCTGTTGATATAGCTTCTATAACAGCTGGACGCTCAACATGTTTTAGATGCTTAATTTCTTGTTTTAGTTGCTCATAACCACTGTTTGTAATTGGAAATTTGTCCATAGCTATTATTTCTTGTTTATGTTACAATCTGTGAGTATATTTATACCTTAATATTTTGTCAAATTTGACTATAAAACTTATATGGAAGATGAACTTATAAATTTTGAAATTAGACGCAAACTTTTTCATCTTTGCAGCCTGATATTCCCTCTTACATATGTCTTTGTAACTAAAATGTATATGGCAACCGCCCTCACAATTATTACCGGCATAACTCTTTACCTTGATATATCTAGGCATTACAACAACAAAATTAAAGACCTGATCGCCAAATTTTTTGGTACATTGATGCGTGAAGAGGAAGCAAGCGGCTTTGGTTTTTTACTAAGTTGTTTATTATTTAGCAAAGGATTAGTTTTAGTTTCTTGGTTAATACTCATAGTGGGAGACTGTTTTGCTGCTATAATGGGGATGAGGTTTGGCTCGCCATTATTTAATGGAAAATCGTTAGTTGGTGCAGCTTCATTTTTCATTTCTTCAGTTTTTATCAGTATTATAATGTACTTTATTTTACCATATGATACTGGCTTTTTTATTATACTCTTCAGCTCATTGATAACTACACTAGTAGAATTCTTTTCTGACCAAATTAAAGTTAATGACAACCTTTCTATACCTTTAGTATATTGCTTTACAACTTTTGTGCTTAGCCTGTTGTAACATTTATTTTTTTATGAAGCATTATTCTGAATTTTATAATCAACTAAGAAACACCATTAGAATATCAGATACTATCAGAGCAACAATAGCTTTGACACGAAAGGGTAATGAATTCTTAGGAATTTGCCCATTTCATGAAGAAAAAACTCCGTCTTTTACTGTAAACGACGTTAAAAAATTCTATCACTGCTTTGGTTGCGGAGCGCACGGAGACTTAATAAGATTTGTTTCAGAAACGTCAGGTCTTGGTTATAGAGAAGCGGCTATCAAAATTGCTGAGGATAAAGGAATTACACCGCCAAAATTTACTAGAGATCAAATAGCTCAGTATGAAGAAGCAGATCATATTACAAAGATCCTTGAACTAGCAACAGAGTTTTTTTCTAGTAATATAACCGATGAGGTTAAGACATATTTACGACAAAGAGGGCTGACTGAAAAGATAATTAGTGATTTTAATATCGGATTCGCACCTGGTTCTTCTCTTTTAGAAAAATTCTTTCAAAACAAGTCCATACCTCTTAAGGATTTGATAAAAGCAGGATTACTTGGCAAGAAAGAAGATGGAAGAATTTACGAAATATTTACAAAAAGGATCATTTTCCCTATTCGGAGTAATTATAACAAAGTCATTGCATTTGGAGCAAGAGCTCTTGGTGATGCAATGCCTAAATACATCAATTCACCTGAAACGATAACTTTTAAAAAATCCGATACGATTTATGGCGAGAATCTCGCAATAAGCAACGCTTATAAAAGTAATTACTTTATTCTTGTTGAGGGATATTTAGACGTAATTGCTCTTCATCAAGCTGGGTTTAAAGAAACTGTAGCTTGCCTAGGTACCGCTGTAACTGCATCTCACCTTAGCAAATTGTGGACAACAGCAGACGAGATAATTATTTGTTTAGACGGAGATAACGCCGGAATACGAGCAAGCAATAGAATAATTGACATTGTGCTTCCAATCCTAACCGTTAAAAATAAAGTTTCATTCATTAAATTACCGCTGGCTATGGACCCAGATGACTTAATAAAATCCAAAGGTCCAGATGAATTTCAGAGGCTTATGGCAAAAAGAATTAGCTTATCTGAAATGATATGGAACAAAGAATTTAATGATAACTCGTTTAAAAGCGCCGAAGAAAAAGCTTTCCTAGAAAGTAGATTAGATGAGTATTGCAAAATTTTAAATGACTCTTCCTTAAAAACAAATTTCAAGCGCTATTTTAAGCAAATGCTATGGGATAATGTGTTTAAAGTTAGCTCTTTGACGAGCAGGAAAAAAGCTGTTCCTGCTTTTTTATCTGCCAATATGTCTTTAAAAAAATATTCTGAGATGGAATTTATCGAGCTTGCAATATGCGCTTTTATGCTTTCTTTCCCAGAAGTTATAAAATCACCGTTTGAAGTAACGTTTAGAACTAGTAGTTTAAATGATTTTAAAGACTGGATCATAAATATTGTTGAATCTTCAGATAATGACAAATTAAATTTGCAAACTATCATCAACGATAAAGTAAAAAACTCTAGATTTTATGACATTTTTTTAGTATTATCTGCACCTAATAAATTATTTTTAGATGATAGCTTCATAAGCAAAGCAACGCTTTACAAAGAACTAGCTTTTGAATTGCTATTAAAAAAACATTACCTATTACTTCTTAAACAAGAATATATTGAATTGTCAGAAAAAGAATTTGAGAAGGCGCAATCTAAATCTCAATCATACTTAAAGGAGATACAAAAACTTTCTGAGGAAGTAATGCAATTAAGCACAAAATTATCTAGTTAAACTGATACGAAAATTATTATGGCATCAAAAGAAAAAGGCAAAGGCAAGGACGTTAAGCACGAAAATAATACCAACATTGAGAACTTAGTCTCAACTGGGAAAAAGAAAGGCTTTGTTACTTATGACGAAATAAATAAATCAATCCCTGCAAATAAAAAATTATCAATTGATGAACTTGAAAGCGCGATTTCAAAGTTTTCTGACGCTGGAATTGATATTATTGAAGAAGATGACGAGGATATCAAACTGGATATCAATGTAAATGAAGAACTCACTGTTTTTAATAGAATTGCAGAAAATGAAGAAGATGCTGAAGAAGAAGAACTTGGATCAACAGATGACCCTGTACGCCTTTACTTAAGAGATATGGGAGGCGTGGAGCTTTTGTCTCGAGAAAATGAAATCGAGATCGCCAAAAGGATTGACGAGGGAAAAGTGCTCATGCTTAACTCATTATGTGAAAGCCCTTATGCAGTACGTTCTTTCATAAAATGGTTTGAAGATTTGGCTAATGAGAAAATACTCCTGCGTGACTTAATAGACTTAGAAGCTAATATTGGCAACGATAGTTCTATAATTATAGAAGAAGAGGAGGTTGAGGTTGAGGAAGAGGATGAAAGTAGTTCGGATTCTGCAAAAAATAGCCTTGATGAAGATGAAGGAAAAACTCTTTCAATATCTGCAATGGAGGCTGAACTTCTTCCCGCCATCACCGACAAAATGGAAAATATCGCCAAAATATGCCAATCTATTATAGACGAGGCTAAAAAGCATTTATCTGGTAACGAGAAAATCGACGCGCTAAAGAGTAACAAAACTTATCAAAAACTAGTGGCTAGCCTTGCAAACGAAGTTTTGCCTCTACACTTTAATAGCAGGCGTATTGAGGAGTTACTTGCAAATATTTATGAGGTGAATAAGGACCTTCTTGCTAAAGAAATGAAACTGCTAAAATTAGCTGAGAAACATAAAGTTGATCGCCAATTATTCTTAAAGGAATTTACCAATTCTGATTATGGTACCGCATGGCTTAAAAAAATTAGTACTAAAAAAGAAAATTCCTGGAAGAACTTTCTAGAAAATGAAGAATCCAATATTAAGGGAATTATATCTGAATTTGATAAGATCGCTAATGATGCTGGTCTACCAATATTAGAGCTTAAAAGGATTGTAGGCGCTATTCAAAAAGGTGATCGCCAATCATCTAGAGCAAAAAAAGAAATGATTGAGGCTAATTTGAGATTGGTTATTTCCATCGCAAAAAAATATGCTAATAGAGGGCTTCAATTTCTTGACCTTATCCAAGAAGGAAATATAGGGCTAATGAAAGCCGTGGATAAATTTGAATATAGCAGGGGCTTTAAATTCTCTACATATGCTACTTGGTGGATTAGGCAAGCGATCACAAGATCAATCGCTGATCAGGCTCGTACTATCAGAATACCTGTTCATATGATTGAGACTATTAATAAAATAATACGCACTTCACGCCAAATGTTAAATGAACTAGGCTACGAACCAACACCAGCAGAGATTGCTGCAAGACTTTCTATGCCAATTGATAGAGTTAGAAAAGTAATGAAAATAGCAAAAGAACCAGTTAGCCTTGAAAACCCTGTTGGGGATGAAGATGGGAGCTATCTTGGTGACTTTATTGAAGATAAAAATGCTATTTTGCCAAGTGAAGCTGCGTTCCAAACTAATTTAAGAGAAACCACTACAAGAATTCTGTCAACTCTGACTCCAAGAGAAGAAAGGGTCCTCAGAATGCGCTTTGGTATAGGAGTTCATACAGATCATACTTTAGAAGAAGTAGGACAGCAATTTAATGTAACTCGTGAGAGGATTCGTCAAATTGAAGCAAAAGCTCTACGAAAACTAAAACATCCAACACGCTCTAAGAAAATGATCAGCTTCTTAAGCGGATCAGGTCACAATCACTCTAACTAATGGAGTTTTATAGATATAAAATTACTCTAGAATACCTAGGTGCTGGTTATTGCGGTTGGCAGAAACAACGAAGTACATTATCCATTCAAGAAATAGTTGAGAATGCAATTTATTGCTTTTCTAAGGAGAAAATAAACCTAATAGTTGCTGGAAGAACTGATGCAGGTGTTCATGCCTTTGGACAAGTGGCACATTTTGACTTGTCCAAGAAATTTGATCCTCAGAAGTTAATACTTGCAATAAATCACTTCTGCAAGCCACATACAGTTGGAGTGGTGTCAGCCCAAATAGTAGATAAATCATTTAATGCAAGACTTTCTGCCAAATCAAGACATTATGTGTATAGAATTCTTAACAGAAGGTCAGTGAATATAATTCACAATGGTTTGTTTTGCTGGATTAGGCATAATTTAGATACTCAAATAATGCAAGAAGCAGCAAATTATTTAGTTGGTAAACATGATTTTAGTTCATTTAGAGCATCCCAGTGCCAAGCAAAATCACCAATAAAGACTATTGATAAAATTGAGATAATTAGGAATGGGGATATAATTGAGATTTATGTTTCAGCATTATCGTTTCTTCATCATATGATAAGAAACATTGTTGGCAACTTGCTAATGGTAGGCAAAGGACAGTGGCCAAAGGAGAAAATCCTTATGATTCTTGAAGCAGAAGACAGAAGTATCGCTGGGCCAACTGCTCCAGCTGAGGGACTTTACTTCCTGCGGGTAGATTACTAGTGTATAAAATTATGCAAATAAAAGAAATACTTAAAATCGCTCTTGAGAAATTGTATAATAGCTCCACACCTAATCTAGATGCTAGAATCTTATTAGCGCATTGCGCCTGTATCTCTCAAGAACAATTATTACTGCAGTATAATGACCATTTAGATGAAAAAATAATATCTTCTTTTTTTGAATTAATAAACAGAAGAAGTAAGCATGAACCTATTGCTTACTTAGTAGGAAAACAAGAATTTTATGGTTTGGAATTTGAAGTAAATAATAATGTTCTTATTCCAAGACCTGATACAGAATTACTTGTTGAAACAGTAATTTCAGACTATCACTCTCTTAGTGCCAATAATTTTGTTGATATACTAGACCTTGGAACTGGCTCAGGTGCAATAGCAATTGCACTGGCTAAGAACTTGCCCAAAACTAGAATTATAGCAACAGATATTAGTCTTAATGCCTTAGAAATAGCCAAAAGAAATTCAAATAAACATAACGTTGAGTCTCAAATACAATTTTTGAGAGGAAATTGGCTTAGGGCAATGAAGAATATTGACCAGAAATTTGATTATATTGTAAGTAACCCACCATATATTGCTGAGAATGAAAAAAATTTTATGACTCCTTCTACTTTATATGAGCCAAAAATTTCCTTATATGCAGAAAAGAATGGGTTAAGCGCATACATAGAAATAATAGATATGGCTTCTAATTATTTAAAACAAGGATCTAAATTAATTTTTGAGGTCGGTTTCCTTCAAAGCACACAAGTAAGTACATTACTTATGCAAGCTGGATATAATTCAATCAAAATGATTAAAGATTTATCAGGGCATAATAGAAATATTATAGCTTGCAAGTAAATGCTAGTTATCAATGTAACTATACGTTAATTATTGCCTGATAATTTTCTACATATCATTGAATATAAGGAGTATACCTGTGTTAAAAATACACAATTTATTTTGTTGCCATAAAATTCTTGTGTTTTATTGGTGTAAAATAGTATATAAAACACTCACAGTACAGTATGATCTGATACTGCACAGGGTCGGGTGACTTTGTACAATTAACTTATTGAGAAATAGTGGTAAATATTATGACAAAAACAAAATTACTTGCTACAGCTTTCGCAGTGGCTTCTCTTTCATTCTCAGCATATGCTGCTGATGAAGCGAAAATGGAAAAATGCATGGTTGGAAAAACTGAAGTTATGGTCCCAGCTGGTGAATGTGATAAAGTTATGAAAGGCGATATGGGTGGTCTTTCTGATGAAGTAAAAGCACAAGTTGAAGCAGCTAAAGAAGCGAAGTAATTCTTAGCACTAGAACTTATCTAAAAGCCGAAGAGATTTAAAATCTTCGGCTTTTTTTTGTTATGTAGATCACGCTCTGACTGTTTCTTGATCTAGCACTCTTTGTTGATAAAGCAAATATATTTGTAGATGTTTTATCTTAAGTAATCTTTTTATGTTTATATTTTGGATTTCTAGTATCTTCGCCCACTACATTTATCATGTAATTATGATAATCCTCGTAATTTCCTTCAAACCATGTAGCGCTACCATCTTTGTCGTAAGCAATAATATGAGTGGCAACTCTATCTAGAAACCAGCGATCATGGCTTATTACAAATACACAACCAGCAAAATCCATAATTGCATCTTCTAGAGCCCTTAAAGTATCAACATCTAAGTCGTTTGAAGGCTCATCAAGTAGTATTACATTTGCCCCCTCTTTGAGTAATTTTGCTAAATGAACTCTATTACGTTCTCCGCCAGATAGTTGCCCAACTTTTTTTTGCTGCTGCGCTCCTTTAAAATTGAATGCTGAACAATATGCTCTACTTTTCATAGATACATCCCCAAGCTCCAGCACTTCTAGGCCATCTGATACTTCTTCCCATATAGTTTTATTATCATCAAGATGATCTCTAGATTGATCTACATATCCTAACTTTACTGTATCACCTAAGATAACTTTACCAGTATCAGGCGAAGTCTTTCCAGAAATAAGATTAAATAATGTTGTTTTACCAGCGCCATTAGGCCCAACTATACCCACTATTGCTCCACGTGGAACTCTAAAACTGAAATCTGCAAGTAAAATTTTATCATCATATTTTTTACACAAATTTTCGACTTCTATGACTAATTCACCTAATCTAGGGCCATTAGGTATAATTATTTGAGATACACCATTTCCACTTTCTCTCTTTTTATTAAGCAATTCCTGATATGCATTTATCCTTGCTTTATTTTTTGCTTGCCTTCCCTTTGGTGATTGTTGAACCCACTCAAGCTCTCTTTTTAATTGCTTAGCATGGTCACCTTCTTCTTTATCCTCTATGGATAATTTTTCTTGCTTTTGCTTTAACCAAGCTGAGTAGTTTGAATGCCAAGGAACACTCACGCCCCTATCAATCTCTAAAATCCATTCCGCAACATTATCTAAAAAATAGCGATCATGAGTAATAGCAACCACAGTTCCCTTATACTCTTTTAGGAAATTCTCTAACCAAGATACTGATTCAGCATCTAAGTGGTTGGTTGGTTCATCTAATAATAGCATATCAGGTCTTTCCAAAAGCAATTTGCACAAAGCTACTCTTCTCTTTTCGCCGCCTGAAATTTTAGTAACATCAGCATCCTTTGCTGGGCATCTTAAAGCATTCATTGCTATTTCTATTTCTCTATCAATACCCCATCCATCACAAGCATCAATTTTCTCTTGTAACTCAGCCTGCTGTGCGAGTAATTCGTTCATTTGATCATCTGTCATTTCGTCTGCAAATTTAGAACTTACTAAATTGAATTCATCAATTAGATTCTTCTTATATGACAATCCATCCATAATATTCTCAAAGACGTTTTTCTGAGAATTCAAATGAGGTTCTTGTGATAAATAACCAATTTTTACTCCCTCGGCAACAAATGCTTCTCCATCATATTCTCTATCTAAGCCAGCCATAATCTTAAGTAAAGTAGATTTACCAGCGCCGTTATGCCCTATTATTCCAATTTTTGCACCAGGCAAAAAGGAAAGCCATGTTTCTTTTAAAATTTGTTTACCATTTATGGACTTACTAAGTCCTTTCATCACATATACGTACTGATATGACATTTTACTTCATTCCTAATTTAGTTAAATATTTTTATCTGACTTTGACCAGTCTAGAGTAAATTTTTCAAGACCCGACTTGGTTAACTCATGCTCCACTAGATGAGACATAATTTTAGGTGGCACTGTCACTACATCCACTTTAGCTTCAGCACATTGCTCAACATGACCAATATTTCTTATTGAAGCAGCTAGAATTTGAGTTTTAAAACCATAATTATCATAAATTTTTCTTATTTCTTGAATTAATGCAATACCATTTTGGCCATTATCTTCTAGTCGACCTATAAAGGGAGAAATATATGTAGCACCAGACTTTGCTGCAAGAAGAGCTTGGCTAGATGTAAAACACAGGGTCATATTCACTTTATGGCCATTGTCTGTAAAATACCTGCAAGCCCGAAGACCATCCCACGTCATAGGTAGTTTGATTACAATATTAGACTCTCCTGATTTAGCAATCTTATCGCCCTCTTTTAACATTTGCTCATAATCAGTTGAGATCACCTCAATACTTACATCTCCGCTTACTATTTGCACGATAGAATTGATTGTTGAATAAAAATCTAATTTTGAACTTGCCATTAACGATGGATTAGTAGTTACCCCATCTATAAGATTAAAGGTATTATATTTCTTTATCTCGCCCAAGTCGACACTATCTAAAAATATTTTCATGATTAATTTATACTTAAAAATCTACTTAATTTACTTAAATCTACCAAGAATTGAGTCAAGTTCCTGCAAATTACTGTAGTAAAAACTAATTTTGCCACCGTTCCAAGAATTTTCCACTATAACCTTAACCCCAAATTTCTCGCTTAAAGAATGGCCCAACAATATCATATCTTCATCAACCTTATTTTCTCTCTTTGCTCTGCTTTCAGAAGATATATCCCTTTTCTTAATATTACTAACCAAATCCTCTGTTTGCCTAACATTAAGATCATTTGCCACTATCTTAGCTGCAATTTGTTCAGCTTCTTCTAATCCAACTAGACATCTTGCGTGCCCCATAGAAAGCTGACCAGTGCTTACAAGATATTTTACAGTTTCAGGCAATTGATTTAATCTCAATATATTAGTAATATGACTTCTACTTTTCCCCAATATATTTGCTAACTCAATTTGACTATAACTATATTCATCTATTAACTTTTGATATGCTTGAGCTTCCTCAATAACTGTTAACTCTTTTCTTTGTATATTCTCGATCAATGCTATTTCTAGTATTTCTTTGTCATTTAAAGTTTTAAGTATAGCCGGTATTTGTCTTAATCCCGCAATTTTACTAGCTCTATAACGCCTCTCACCTGCTACAATTTTATACTTACCATTCACACCTTCTGTGACTATAATTGGCTGAACTAGTCCATGATTAATTATAGAATCAGCAAGTTCTTTTAATAGAACTTCATCAAATACTTTTCTTGGTTGGTCTTTATTTACCTCAATTAATTCTATATCTATAAATCTAGATATACTATTTACTTCAATAGGCATAGCTTCTTCGCCTAATAAAGACGATAACCCTCTACCTAATGCCATATTTTTCATTATTGCCCCCTTTTACGCTACTGCTAAACTACCTTCTTTGGCCATCAATTCTTTTGCAAGACTCATGTATGCTTGTGAACCCAAGCACTTATAATCATATATTATAGCTGATTTTCCATGAGATGGAGCTTCTGACAACTTTACATTTCTAGGTATAGTGGTATTAAATACTATCTTACCAAGACATGTTCGTACGTCGCTTTCTACCTGCTCTGTAAGTTTATTGCGCTTATCATACATCGTAAACAAAACCCCACCAATTTTAATATCAGGATTTAAACCCTTTCTGACTATTTCTATAGTCTTAAGTAAATGACTTAACCCCTCTAAAGAGTAAAAATCACATAACATAGGTATTATCACCTCTTTAGATGCAACTAAAGCATTTATGGTTAAAAGATTAAGAGAAGGTGGGCAATCTATAATTATATAATCAAAGTTATCTGTAGCTGATCCTAAAGAATCTTTCAAAATCTTTTCTCGATTTACTAGTTTAATTAAATCCATTTCTGCTGCTGCTAAATTAATATTTGAACTAATAACAGATAAATATGGGATTTCAGTTTCAATTATTGCTTTGTCTATTAACTCATGACTGCATAATACGTGATAAATATTTACACCTCTTTTATCATGCTTAATCCCAAGCCCACTACTACTATTTCCTTGTGAATCTAGGTCAATAAGTAATACCTTCTTATTCATTACTGCCATAATAGTAGCTAGATTCACAGCGGTTGTGGTCTTTCCTACTCCTCCTTTCTGATTCACTATAGAAATGACTTTTGCTCTCATGCGTCTATCTTCCTCAAATTGTATATTTCCAAAATCTTGCCCATGCCAGGAGTGATGCTATCATGAATTTTTAGATCAAACAACCAGTGTTTTTTTGCCTGATCTAATTCTTCTGCAAATGAAGATCCTTTATGAAGTAGCATTTTATCTTTAATGTTGAAATTACAACACACACTAAATAACTTATCCATATTGGAAAACGCCCTTGAGGTTAAAATATCACAAGTTACGTTAGTTAATTCCTCAACTCTAGTATGAATAATGTTGATTTCATTTGGGGATATTTTTTTTACTTGATTAAGGAATACAACTTTTCTTTGATCGCTCTCTACCAAAGTAACTTTTTTAATACCGGATAGTGATAATATTACTCCTGGAAAACCAGCTCCTGAGCCGATATCTAGCACTTCTATATTTACATTATCAATATACTTCAGCAGCTGAACAGAGTCTATAACATGTCTTTCCCATATTTTTTCGACATCACCACTGGAAATCAAATTAATGCTGTCATTCCACTTGGTAAGTATATTTACGTATTCTAAGAGTTTTTCCTTTATTTCACGTGAAACAATCAAATTATCGTACAACATTAGCAGTTTTAATATGTATTAAAATCGCCATTATAGCTGCCGGAGTAATCCCAGGAATCCTCCTTGCCGCTCCTAGAGTTAAAGGATTTACGAATTTAAGCTTCTCTATTACTTCATTCGAAAGACTCTTTATAAAGGTGTAATTTATATCCCTTGGTATTACTAAACTCTCTTCGTCGATGAACATTTTAATATCTACATTTTGCCGTTCTAAATATGAGGAATATTTAGATTCGATATAAATGTAATTTAATATTTTTTGATCAATCTTTTTTAATTCAGGAAATATTTCTTTCGTTTTTTCAAAACCTATTTTAGGAAGTCCCAGCATTTGATATGCAGACTTCTTACTACCATCTTGAGATATATTAATTCCAATTGTTTTTAACTGAGTAGTAGTAAGTACCTTTTCAGATAGCAGAATCTTTGCGTCTTCTAGTTGTTGGAGTTTTTTATAAAAATACTCTCCACGTTCTTTAGACACCAAACCAATTTCTATTCCCTTTTGCGTTAATCTCCTATCAGCATTATCAGCTCTTATTGATAGCCTATACTCTGATCTAGATGTAAACATTCTATATGGCTCAGATGTACCAAGAGTAACTAAATCATCAATCATTACACCAATATAGGAATCAGCTCTTGTTAGTATAAACTCTTGTTTATTTTGAGCTGATAATGCTGCATTAATACCTGCAACTATACCTTGGCCAGCGGCTTCTTCATACCCGGTTGTTCCATTGATTTGACCAGCAAAATATAATCTTCTGACTTTTTTTGTTTCTAGACTATGTTTAAGCTCCCTTGGGTCTACAAAATCATACTCTATAGCGTAACCACACCTAATTATTCTACAATTCTCAAGGCCCTTAATAGAATGAATAAATGCTTCTTGAACATCCTCCGGCAAAGATGTAGACAAACCATTTGGATATATAGTTGTGTCGTTTAGCCCTTCTGGTTCTAGAAATATCTGATGCGAATTTTTAGAACTAAATCTTACTACTTTATCCTCAATTGAAGGGCAATATCTTGGACCAACTCCCTCAATTTGCCCAGAATACATAGCAGATTTAGATAAATTGTCTCCTATAATCTTATGAGTGTTGTTATTTGTATTAGTTATAAAGCAACTAATTTGAGGAACTAAAACCTTTTCTGTCATTTCAGAAAATGGCCTTGGCACAAGATCTCCAGGTTGTGGTTCTAATTTAGAAAAATCGATAGTAGTTCCATCTATTCTTGCAGGAGTTCCTGTTTTAAGACGGCCTACGTTAAACCTTATGCGTTTGAGTGTATTTGAAAGACCATTTGACGGCTCTTCTCCAACCCGCCCTGCAGGAGTTGTACAATTACCTACATGTATCATTCCAGCTAAGAAAGTTCCCGTGGTTAATACCAAAGAGTCACAATTAATAATACCCGAGTTCTTAGATACTACCCCAACAACAGAATCATTTTCAATAACTATATCCTCTACTGAGTCATATATAATATCAAGATTTGGATAATTAATGAGCTCTTCTTTTACTGCCTTTTTATACAAAGAACGATCTGCTTGGGCTCTTGGACCCCATACAGCCGGCCCTTTGCTTTCATTTAGCATTTTATAGTGGATTCCAGCCTTATCGATCATTCTTGCCATTAGACCATCTAATGCATCAACTTCCTTAACCAAAACACCTTTTGCAATCCCTCCAATAGCGGGATTACACGACATCTCGCCTAGATTTGATTCCTTTAAGGTTATAAGTAAAGTAGTAGCACCCAGTCTAGCAGAAGCAGCAGCAGCTTCTGCTCCAGCGTGTCCACCACCAACTACTATAACCTTATAGGATTTTTTCACGTGGAAATTTACTCAACTATCTCAGTTTTGTTAAAAAAGAAATTAATCTCTCGATTGGCACTATCCAAACTATCTGAACCATGAACACTGTTGGCCTCTATATCAATAGCAAAATCTTTTCTGATAGTACCTGGTTTGGCATCTGTAGGGTTAGTAGCACCCATTATTTCTCTATTTTTTATAACCGCACCCTCACCTTTGAGCACCTGAAGAACTACAGGGCCTGAAGTCATACATGCTACTAAGCTGCCAAAGAATGGTCTTTCTTTATGCTCAGAATAAAACTCTTTTGCTTGTGATTCAGATAATTTTACCATTTTTTGCGCCACAATTTTAAGCCCCGCTCCTTCAATATAACTATTGATCTTGCCAATCAGATTCCTTTTTGTTGCATCTGGCTTAATAATTGATAGAGTATGTTCAGTTGCCATAATTTAAACCTTTGTTAATATTTTTACTTAAGTTGCCTTATTTATAGGCAATTTTCCTTTATTTTTCAAGTATTTTTTTTAACTTCTTCCACGTGGTTGTCTCATCCAAATGATCTTCGATCATGACCCCATGATTAACTAAATCCTGTCTAATAGCATCCGCCTTTGTCCAATCTTTTTTAGCTTTTGCCATTTTTCTTTGATTTATTAACTCATCGATTACTGTTGAGTCCAAGTCCGCTTTAAACCACTCTTTAGCTGACTTATTAACTAGGCCAAGAAACCTGGCACATGTTACAAACTTTTTAAAACTATCTAATTTACCTTCCTGTTCTCTGGAATTATGAACTATTTTTGCAAACTCATTCGTTACTTTTATCGCCTCAGAAGTGTTGATATCATCTAATAGAGCATTATAAAACTCAGGCGGAAGATTAATATTTTCTGTAATTTCAAAGCCATCAAATAACTCAATTGCTCTATACCAGTAGTCTAGCATATGCTCAGAATCAGCAATAGCTTTAGAATTATAATCCAGTGGCTTACGATAATGATTACTAAGCAAAAAAAGTCTTGCTACATCTCCCCTAATTCCTTGATCAATTAAATCTTTTACAGTAGTAAAATTCCCCAAAGATTTACTCATCTTTTCACGATTTACGGTTAAAAACCCGTTGTGCACCCAATATCTAGCATACTCAGAATCGTCAAAAGCAGTACAACTTTGCGCTATTTCATTTGTATGATGAGGAAAAATTAAATCCACACCTCCTCCATGTATGTCAAAGGCCTCTCCTAAAAACCTATAACTCATCGCTGAACACTCAATGTGCCAACCAGGCCTGCCTAAACCAAATGGGCTTGAATATATTGAATCTTTTGAATCATCACTTGAAGCCGGTTTCCATAATACAAAATCTCCAGGGTTTCTCTTACCCAAACTTGCCTCAACTCTAACAGATTCAAATAATTTATCTATTGATTGACCAGATAATTCAGTATATCTAGCCGCTTTAGAAATATTAAAATAGATATGCCCTTCGGATCTATATGCAATATCCTTATCTAGAAGCGCATTAATGATATAAAACATATCTTCTAAGTGCTCAGTAGCCCGTGGTTCAAAATTTGGTCTAAGACAACTCAAATAATCCATATCAGAATGGAAATATTCTGTCGTTTTAACCGTAAGTTCTTTAATACTTATGTTATCCTGTTTTGCTCTTTGAATAATTTTATCATCTATATCTGTTATATTTCTGACATATATAACTTTATCTTTACCATATATACTAATTAGCACCCTATATAGTATGTCATATGTTACGACAGACCTAGCATTACCTATATGAGGATGATCATATACTGTTGGTCCGCAGACATACATTTTTATACACTGATCATCAATCGGGGTAAAAATTTCTTTTTTCTTCGTAAGAGTGTTAAATAATGATAATTTCATAAATTATATTTGACATAATTGGGTAAAATTCTGGCTATTCTATATTATTATTAAGAAAAAGGAAAATTTCTTTTATGAAAAATAAAGACACAAATGATATCTTCCAAGATACAATTGATCAGAAAATAGCCATTCAAATGATCACCTTTGGAGTGATTATCATTGTTGTAATAATTACCTTAGTATCCTTTATTCATATATATTCTAATAAAAAGGAAGATATCCTAAAAGATATGAATTCCGAGTATATTCAACTTGAGACGGTAATTATTGATCAACTGAATTACTCTGTACATTTTACTAATTTAGTATCTAGCTATATAAAAGAAAATTATAGCAATCTAAGATATATCAACAGCGTACTCAAAAATCATTTAAGATCTGAAGAATTTTACTCGCTCTTTGGGTGGAGAAAATACAGCTGGATCGATCAAAATTTTAATGAAACTGTTAACAGTGTTAAAGGTATATTACCTAAACCGCGGAGACAAGAATATATCTTAAAATTAGTCACTAGTCTTGGAATTAACAATTCAAGTACACCTATATTCTACAGCCAGAAGGGTAAGGGTAAAGATAGAAGTTTAAAAATAATTGATAACTTAGTGGATAATAATAGCGGCAAATACTTGGGATCACTTGTGCTTAGCCATGATATTGAAACTTTAGTAGATAGTTTGAATTTAAGAAAAAAAGCTAAAAGCACAAATTTTGTAATCCTTGATAAAGACTTTCAGGTTATTGCACAATCAAAAAGTAAGATACAAAATCTGATTAATACCAATTCAGAATTCAATGATTTAGTAAAACTAAATATGAAAAAGGTACAAAGTCAAAAAGACAAACTTATCAAAGGTTATGCATATTTGGATATGATTAATGGCTTAAATTACTATATCAAGCCACTTGCAGGGCTTCCATTTATTTTGGTAGTTAACATTGACAGTACCTTAATAAGAAAGGACATACTGAGTGATTTAGCAAAGAGTTTTTTATTGCTATGTATTTTCGCTTCTCTTTCTTTATCAGGAATAATATACGTATACAAGCGAGAAACATTTTTAAGAACTAAAGCTGAAAGAGCTACACTAGTAGCAGAAAATTCAACAAAAGCGAAAAGTAATTTCCTAGCGTTCACAGCTCACGAAATCAGATCGCCTTTAGGCTTTATATTGACTGGTTCAGAAATAATGACCAAGGAAATACTTGGCCACTTACCAACTCCATATAAAAAATATGCTCAAGGAATACATAATAATTCCAAATTAATATTAGACTTTATCACTGACATCCTAGATGAAAACCAGATAATCGAGGGTAAATTCAAAATAACCAACAGAATTACTAAAATTGATGAAATAATAAAAGAAGCAGTTCAGGTCAATATTGCAAGGTATAATTCCAGAAAAATCACCATAGATACTAAAATAACTGATGATATACCATCGGTTATTTGCGATAAGCGAAGAATACTTCAAGTGATGAGCAATCTAGTATCTAATAGCATCAAATATTCCGAAGATCACACTACCATTACTATAATAGTAAAATTAGTAAACGATGAAATGGTAATATGCGTACAAGATCAAGGAATAGGAATGAAGGAAAAAGATATACCAGTTGCTTTAAGCGCTTATGGAACTCTCAGAGAACAAAATTATAATACTCTAGGATCTTATGGGCTAGGTTTGGCTATAGTAAAAATGCTTTTGGAAGCGCATGATGCAGAGCTAAAGATTAATAGTGTTGAAGGAAAAGGAACGACAGTAAAAATAATTTTCCCAAAATATAAACTAGTGTATAACTCTAAACTAAACCATAAGAAATAATTCATAAGGATATAATGAGTAGATACAAAGAACAATTTTCTACAAAAATTAGAAGAGTTCCTCTATTGGTTCCTTTATGTACAATGCTTATATCAATCTATGGATTTATTTTACTTTACTCAGCTGCAGGCGGAAATTTAGAACCATGGGCATATAAACAAATTATCGCATTTGTTATTTTCTTTCCTGTTGCCTTTATAATTGCTCTGCTAGATTTAAGACTAATAT
>JAAFHP010000010.1:0-3513 GCA_013298405.1 Alphaproteobacteria bacterium
TAAAAAACATGTTCTTGGTTTGGAGGATTCTGATTTGGATATTTTGTCTGTTGGCGAGAAGCTTGTTCAGACGGCAAGTAGGTTAGCTAGTGATATTGCCTCAACTGAGCCTGTGGTGGCGTTTGCCAAAAGTCTAAAGCGTACCATGGGGATAGAGTTTAAAATCGGAGGGTCGCAACCTCCTTTGTTGACTGAGCAGAGAGAAGCAGTGCTTAGTATTTTAAATGGCTCTGATATATCAGTTTTGGAAGGAATCCCCGGGTCTGGGAAAACCACTGCTATGGGTGAGATTGTGCGTCAGTATAAGAAGGTGGGGTATAAGGTAATTGGTGTGGCTCCAAGTAGCGCAGCGGCTTTGCAACTTGCCAAGGCTACGGGGATAGAGTCAAAGAATGCGACGCTGTGGCGGAAGGAATGGTTGAATGCCAATAAGAAAGAGTTTGAGCTTGTTTTGCGAGCTGATTATTACAAGGAGAAGACTTATATTGAGAATGACTCAAGGTTAACCAATAAGCATGTAGTGATTATTGATGAGGCTAGCATGGGTGAACTTGCGAATATGGATTATTTACTGAGTGAGGCAAAGAAAGCTAAAGCTAAGGTATTGTTTGTGGGTGATGATAACCAGTTTTCGGCGGTTGGTTACGCCGGAGCCTTGAAGAAAGCAATTAACATATGTGGATCAAGTAAATTATTTGAATCCCGGCGTCAGTTCAATCCATTACACAGGCAAGCTACTAAATTACTTGGACAGTTTAAAGTTAAAGAAGCCTTGGATATTTATTATAAAGCCGGGAATATAATTATTGATAAAAATAGAGGAGAAAGCCGGGCAAGGTTAGTTAAAGAGTATATTGCCGGATATATAGAACAGGCAGGTAAGCTAGAAAAGGACAATCTGGCTTCAACCAAATCTATGGTGATCTGTACCTATACGAATGCTGAAGCTTCGTGGTTAAATGACCAGATACGAGCACAGCTTAAAGAAGCCGGTGTTATTAAGGGTCATGAGCATAATGTACTTATCGGCGATAAGAAGTTGCTGCTTGGGCGGGGAGAGCAGATTGTATTTACCCGTAATTTAAACAGGGAAGGTAGGTCTGGAATTTACAATGGAGAAGTCGGTACGGTGCTTAAGGTGTCAAAGCCGGATAAGATGGGTCATGCCAATATTGCCATATTGGTTAACAAGGCGAGTGGCAGGAAAGAAGGGATTGTGCTGAATACAAAATCTTTTAATTTAGATTACGGTAATTTACTGGATTACGGATATGCGGTAACCGGATATAAGTTACAAGGTAGCACGGTTCATGAGGCATTTGTGCTGCATGAGAAGCAGATTGGTTATGAGGCATTTAACGTAGCGATGACCCGTCATAGGGAGGAGGTGAAATTATATGCGAATAAGGAAGATTTACATGATGTAATTTATGAGAGTCTGGATATTGATTCTAAAAAGGCTCAGATACATTATGAGATGTCAGGGTCTGATAATGATCTTGCGCTTTCGGGGTTAGTGAAACTGACCCATAAGCGGGTCAATAATAGTTTTGCCTCTGATTATTTTAATATGGGTCTAGCTGCGGAGGATAAGCATTTAAAGCAATATATAGAAACAAACATCAAGACCACGCAGCTGATTCAAAAAATCGGCTATTGGCAGCAGAAGGAGTTTCGGTTTAGCGGTAATAAGCCGAATTTATGGGAGCATGAATTGTGGTTCGAGTTTAAAGAAACGAGGGATTTAAGGGATATGGGAGCAGCTCATATTAGAGAAAATTATGATTTATTCAGGGATAGATTAATTCAGTTAAATATGAATTACGCGACCATTTTAAAGCATGCTGAGGCTCATGAAGTATATAATAAAAAAGAAAAGAGTGAGAAATATTTAGTAGAAGAGCAGCAGACTTATTTCTACGTTAATAACATGAATTATGAATTACTGATAAAAGCGGTTGAAGAGAATGAATGGTTAAAGGCGAAAGAGATCCATACGGAGTTACAGACAGAAATTGCCTCTATATACAGTAAAATACAGGATACATATCTAGAGATAGGAGAGTTATCTGATCATGAGAGTGAGCTTAAAACTGCGGCCTTGGTAGAGGCTAATTACCGAGAAGTTCTATTTCCGTCATATCTTCGAACTATTTATCGTAAGTCCAATAACTCCCATAATACCAATGACAGGAAAGTCACTGGTTTGGAAAGACAGCATCATGGGCATGAGATAATTGTCAGATATGAAAATCTGTGCAGGGAGTATGGTAGAGAAAATGCTGCGAAGATGGCAGGAAGCAATCCATTGATTCTTGGAAAATTAGAGGGAATAGGAATTGGTCGATATTTAAGTATTACGCATAAAAGAAAGGATGCGGTAGCAAACGTGCAGAATCTTGAGAGGCAGTTAATGGCGTATAACAGGAGCATGGAAATGGAGCAGCAATATAAGGAGGAGTTAATCAACGAGGATTTTCACTTGAAAATCACAAAGTTACAAAAAGAGATTGATCATTTAAAGCAGCAGTTACCGATGTCTCTTGATAGTAAGTTTTTAGATGAAGTTGGAAACATATTGGCTATTGGCAGAAGTTGGGTACAACAAGGAACTGCTAAAGATGAAGGAAAAGAGGTTGGTAAAGGAAATAACGATATTGATTTAAGCTCTATTAGAGATTCTGAGTTGTTTGAGATAGTAAGGGTTAAAAATATTCAGGAAAAGGTTGATTTGACTGTAGGAGTTGAACAGATAGAAAAAGCTGAGAAATCTAAGAAAGCTGAAATCAAGGCAGATACCAAGGTTAGAATTGATATAGGCACTAATCAGACGAGGAAAAGTCGATCAGCTATAAAGTCTCAGAAAAATGGTTTAGATTTTGCCGAAGTAAAAAAAGCCTTAAATAGTGCAAATTTAGAGGGTTTATTTAGAGAATATGCGCCTTACATCAATGCTGACGGCAAGCTTCTAAAGAGGGGCATACAGATAAGTGCGGGGAGTTTACATATGAACTTGCAGAATGGATTATGGCAGAGATTTAGTGATGGAAGCGGGGGAGATATTTTCGGGCTTATAGAGCAGGCTACAGGAGCAAGTAAATATGAGGCACTTGTGATAGTGGCTGAGTATTTAGGGATTAAGCCCCGAGATAATGGCAAAGATTGGACTTATGAACTTAATAAGTCTAAGGGTGGAACGCATGATTCTAAAAATACCGGTGAGATGGATACAGGCAAGCCAAAAGATGAGTGGGTAGTGTATGATAAAGTACCAAATGAGGCGCCTAAATTTAATCCAGTGAAAGATTTATCATGGCTTGAGCAGAAGAACATGAATTTTGTAGCTAGTTATGAGTATAAGAATAAAGATGGTCAGTTGCTCGGATATGCTGTGCGAATAGAAGAGATGGAATCTGGCAAAAAAAGTGTAATGCCTTTAACTTATGCTAAAAACGAGGTCAAGGGTAAATCAAGATGGCAATTGGCTGGGTTTAGCGATAATGGGCATAAGCC
>JAAFHP010000010.1:3523-24950 GCA_013298405.1 Alphaproteobacteria bacterium
TATATATGGAGCCCAGAAACTTCAAGAAGACCAAAATAGAATGGTACTGATTGTAGAGGGTGAAAAGACAGCCGACAGGGCTCAGGAATTATTACCAGACATAACCGTAATCTCGTGGATGGGGGGAGCCAGAGGCGCAAATAAAGTTAATTGGCAAGAATTAGTGGGTAGAGAAGTAGTGATCTGGCCAGATAATGATGTACCTGGTTTTGAGGCAGCAGATAGCATATTGTCGGCTATAAACAAAGCAAATGGTTTTAGCGGGTTTTGCTCTATTGTGGATACAAAACTATTGAGCTTGCCAGAAAAATGGGATTTAGCGGATGAAATACCAGGACATTTAAACGTCACGGAAGCAATTGAAAACGCCAGGGTAACTGATAGAACATTAGAGGATTACCAAATTAAAGTTAGTGAGTTAAACCTAAAAGAGACTGAACAGGTTTTATTTTGGCAAAAAGCTTCGATTGGAATTAATGCAAATACGCTTTCAATTAAGGAACAGAGTGAATTAAAGCAGTATGTACAAAATGGCATTAAAACCAGTGGATTGGTAGAGTACATGGATTATGAAGTTGCCAAGGGTAGGACTGATCATCCGCATGCGTTTTTAACGCTACATGATGAATTATTGCAAGAAATGGTTACAGTATCAGTAGCTAGCTATATAAGCAAGAATCAAGAAAAAAAAGAAGTTAAGAAATTATATGAAGCTTTGGGGGGTAAAGATATAGCTGATTATCCGCTTGATCAATTGACACACAAGATAGTAGAATTTCATGAAAAAGCATCAAATAATCTGCCATTCAGCTATATCAAGAACAATAATCAGTTTAAAACCGATAACAAAGAACTTCAGGAGCAACATACAGTAAAATCGGCATTGCATGAGCAGTTAGTTCGAGATTTTAGCATAATGCATAATCAGCAAGTTGGTTTGCAGCTAGGTGATGTTCATATAGAAATTTTAAGCAAAGATTTAGCTAAAATCATTAAAGAATACGATCTTTCTTATAAAGGCAATACTAGGTTATTGGAAAATGCTGATGCCATAAAAATAGCCAATATTGCTCATAATCAGATTAACACTTCAAGTTGGTGGCAGAAAATCACTAAGAAACAATTGCAGAGGAAAGAAAATGCTCAAGAAATGGTTATTCGTCAAAAGGAAGTTATTGATGCCGAATATAAGCAAGAAGTTGAACTGACAATAAAACTTAATTCTTACAAGCTTGCAGATATTATGCATTTTAATCCGAAATTTGAGTTAGAAAAGTTTAAGTCAGAGATATTAACTATGCCCGCTTATGAAAGAACCAAAGCAAACGAGGAAGAGTTAGTTAAGAAAATAGATGCTTTATGGCTGAAAACTTATAAAGATCACATAGGCTCTAAACTAGATCATTTTGATGAATCAAAGCAAAAAAGCACCAGAATTGATGATTATTTGCAAATAATTAACCAGCAGAAAGAGTTTAGTGTAAATATTAGTGAGCATCACCATGATTTAATGAGAATGGGCAAGTTAAAATTGAATGACAGGCGTATTGAGAGTTTAATGATATTTAATCAGGAAAATCCTGGTTTTGTAACAACACTAGAGCGCGATATTAAACATGGAATGGATATTGGCCTCTGGACTGAGGATGAGGCAATTAAGATGTTAAATAAAGGCGAAAAAGATCAATTATTGAGAATAACTGCCAGAAAGATGTTTGAGCAATGCCAGAGCCATTATATGGAATCTATAGAAAAGGACTTGGCTTATCTTGATAAAAATAAAGAAATAGAAAAAGATAGCATTAAGTTTATCGATCATAAGTCGTATTTAGAATATCACATAAATAACAAAGCACTAACACCTTATTTACAAAATACTCAAATAACGCAAAAACTGGATGATATTTACAAACAAGAAGAACATCAAAAGCAGCAGCAAATGGAACTTACTAAAACCAAAGTTTTAGAAAAAGAACACACAATAAAAGGACCCAAATTGTAAGGCTAAAAACTTTATCGGCTATCTGATGTCCGGTTCTGAATTTTCAAGATAAGGATTGTTATTTTTGTTCAAATCGCACATTAACTATTTTTTTTAAGATGATGTAGACAAACTGCAAAATAAAATATAAACTGCCGGTTGTTTTAACATTAAATGAAAGGAGTAAACAATGAATAAATCAGAATTTGTAAATTTTATAACAGAACAAAATGCTTCTACCACTAAGGCAAAAGCTGAGCAAGTAATTGATATATTTACTTCAGCAGTAATTGAAGCTATTAAAGAAGGTAACGATATATCTCTAGTAGGTTTTGGTAGTTTTTCAATAAGTAAACTTGCAGCTAGATCTGGGCGTAATCCTGCTAATGGAAAACCCATTCAAATTCCTGCGATGAATCAGGTGAGATTTAAAGCTGGATCACAATTAAAGCTGGCTTGCAATAAAAAATAATTTGATTCGCATGTGAGTATGATTACAACCACAATACCCCCTTTAACTTCTGAATTAATAAAAAATAGCACATTATATCCTTTGCTAAGTAACCTGGGTAGTTGTGAAAAGCTGCATTTTTGGCCGCAAAATAATGATTATTATAATGACTTACCGATTACAAAAAAAGATATTCCCGAATTAATAAATCTTGCCTGTAATCTTGAATTTTTTTCATCTAAACTTGAAGAAAAATTATGGATTCCTGTACATGCGTGGAGAATTTTAGGAAATTTTGCTGCTACAGAGGCAATTAAGCCTCTGATTGACTGTTTTAGTAAATATTATAGGTACGAATTTGCAACAGAAGAATTACCATCTGTTTTTTCTAAGATAGGGCCTGTGGCAATAGAGGATCTTACTAATCACTTATATAATCCACATAATAGTGAAGATTCCAAAATATTAGCAACTGAGGCCATTGGTGAAATTGCCCTGAATCACGATAGTTATCATGAAGAATGTATTGACATACTGGCTAATTTTTTAGAGCAACCGAATAATAATTTTAGAGCATTAAATGGTATAATTATAGGGGTATTACAAGCTCTAAAAGCTGTATCTAAAATAACCAATATACGCCATGCTTTTAACCGCGATATTGTAGATCTGCGTATCGTAGGAGATATAGAAGATGTCGAAATAGCATTGAATTTACGCCAAACACGTGAAACTGTAAGAGCACCGCTTTTCCCATTTTTTGAGTTCTTTGAGGATATTGAGAATGAATATGAACCCATGCCTGTCAGATCTGTAAAAATAGGCCGTAATGAAATATGCTTTTGTGGCTCAGGAAAAAAATACAAAAAATGTTGTATAAATCAAGAATTTGGGATCAATTAAATAAAATAGCAGTGCAAGAAATGAACTGAAATTATGATTCGATCTCGGTTTGAAACTCTTTTCCATGGAAAGCCATGCCAATTTTGATGACGGATTGGACAAATGGGTGATCTTTTAGGGAAGCGTCATAATGATTATCGTTAATTTGTGCAAGAGCCGCTTTTGCATCTGCCTCCATCGATTTCTTGTTTTTGGAAAGCTTATACTCAAAAATAAAGGCGGTATTGTATTTTTCTGTGCGAGGAATTAAGATATGATCGAACCGTCCCAGACCTGCTTCACGGTTGGACTTAACAATAAATCTATAAAGTAATGGAGATAATATTCCTCCCATTAAATTATGATAATCTCGTTCGGAAGTCAAATCATGAAAACTCATGGAATTTAGCAAATATTTAGCTAAATCTTGCATAAATTGATCAATTTTTTTGTCAGTTAATAAATCAACAAAACTATAATAATCACTTCCAGAAATTCCAAATTTTCTGGTAATCCAAGTAATAACTCGATCTGTATAAATATTTTTGAGTTCTAAATTAGGGATAGTTAAAAAAAATTTTTGAGTTTGAGTATGTTCTTCCTCATCATCGCTTTCGGGTTTTGCGTTTAAATAGCCGGCAAAGAGAAGTAAACTATAAAAAACATCAGCATTAGTTTCAAATTCATCGAAAGCTATATGTTTAACTACTCTCTTAACTAAAGACTTATCTTCAAGCAGCAACTGCAACTCTCCCTGGACTTTGTCAGACAGCAGTACTTTATCAAGTAATCCTGTACCACCGCTATCAACCCAGTAAGTGCTGCACACACCTTCGTGTGAAAGACATTGCATAATTGACCATGGATTGTAAATAGTTTCGCTACCCATGTGATAACCATTATACCATTTTTTGATTTCTGCAGATTTATCTGCAAGATTGGCTTTGATAAGTAGCTCTTCAACTTCGTTTTCTGTAAATCCATAATACTGAGCAAATTTCTTATCAAGTAAACAATCTTCGCCTAAATTATTTAATCCTGAAAAAATATTGGCTTTGGCTACACGAAGAATTCCTGTAACTAAACCTTTTTTGAGAGAAGTGTTGGTTTTAAGAGCCGCACCAAAAAGCCCCTGAAATAGTCTTATTACTTTATCAAATTCATCTTTTTTGTTCTTATAAAATTGGATATAAGCATCATTGATTGGCGTATCATATTCATCTATAAGGATGTAAACTTCCGTGCCAAAGTGTTTTTTTAATAGGTCACTTAGGAATTTGAGAGAGCTTTTTACTAAAATTAAATCCAAATTGCCTTTTATATATTTGAGGAATGTTTCTTTATCTGCGTCATTTAATATATTTGAATTCATTAAATATTTATGTTGGTTAAACATTTGCTCAACTTCATATTTTATTCCATCCTCAATTTCTTCATAAGAATTTCCCTTAACTTCTTTAAAGCCAATTTTAATTACCGGATACTGACCTTGATATTTTTTAATAATTTCAGGATAATCTGCTATTTTTGCTGGTTTAATAATTTTTTTTTCATCAGCTTCAAAACCAAGATCAATTTCTCCACCCAAAAATAGCTTTGAATATTTTCTTTGCTCTAGAGGCAGTCGATTACCTTGTTCGTCTACCTCTAAGCTTAAAAACTTGGCAATCATGTCAAGGTTCATGCTCTTGCCCCACCTGCGTGGGCGAGTTATAAGTACAGTCTCAGAAGAGTTTTCAACAAATGCCTTAACTAGCATCGTTTTATCAACGAATATGTCAGATTCAAGTAATAACTTGCCAAAATCATCGCTGCCAACCAGTATCTTTGGCATTACTGGCATTGTCTGTTCTGTGTTACTCTGGTTATTCATGTTTTTTTTAATATTTTTGATTTATTTTCAAGCCGTTAAATCATAACATATTTATGTTTGTGGCGCTAGAACTTTTAAAAAATGCAATTTTCTTATTTCTCATTAATTTACTTCCATAAAAACTTCATGATAAGGATTGTGCAGACTAAAATTAGCGTCAATATTTCAGCTATAATCAGCGGTTCTGACTTTATAATGACACCATATATTAACCATAAAATTACACTGAGGCAGTAAATTATATACATACCAGTTGATATGTCTTTTACAGAGCGAAATCTCCATATTTTAATTAATTGCGGTAAAAACGAAATAGTAGTAAGTGCTGCGGCGAGAAATCCTACAAGCTCTTGATAAACTATTATATATTCTACAAACTTCATCATAATTCAAAATTTAAATTTACTATAGCATATATTTTCTAAGAAGTAATTAGCATTATCATAAATTAATAGTTAAACTCAATGAGATTGAGGATGATAAAGATGTTTTAGTACTCGGACAAAATTGATAAAAAAGTTTGGTAATTGGTAAATTAAATTTGTAGTACCAGAATTTTTAAAAGTTGCAATTTCCTATTTCTTATTCTATTTCTCATTTTTATTCATTAACTTAGTTTTGGTTTCCTGGCTTGATTGTAGGTTATTTTTATCAGTTCTCCAAATTGAGATCTTGCCATCATTGATGATAATATCACCCGTGGTATCAATCCTGGCAGCGCGCGGCACTATTTTAAGCATGGTGGAGGTTATAGCAGATGAAAGTAATAACGATATCAGTATCATTATTGTAAATGATCTCAACTTTTCTCGGCGCTTCTCTTTGAGTGATTGGGATTCCATGGTAGCAATTTTTTTAGTGGCAAAATCCAATTGTTCATTTAATTTATCAATTATTTGCGTACCTTGAGTTAATACGTTGTTGTATTCTTTAAAACCTTCTCTTTGAATATGAGCGGCAATTTGTGGCACCAGCTCATTTAAATGATCAGAGATCTTTTTAGGAAGCATAGCGAGTACTGTCGTTTCTCTAGCTAGACTGTTTAAATTCTTATCTAATGTTAGACTCATAGATTTTATCTCCTCAGCTCCTTTTTCAACTTCAGCTATTATTTTTTGAAACGTTATCCCTACTTCTTTGGTGCTAAATTTAATTTCGGCATCTAAAGCTCTAAAATTCTCTAATACTTGTGCTGATGATTCTAGTAATTTTTCCATTTCTACAGGGTTTTCATTCTGATGTTCGTTATGAGGATCAGTATGATTACTCTCAGCCTTAGGATTGGCGTTGGTTTTATCTTCATTATTCAAATTCAAGTTTTGTGCTGCTTCTTTGTCTTTGTTTTTATCTTTACTCATTTTTTTTGACCTATTGATTGATGGATTTATCTATATCTTGATTATTTAACTTTTCTAAACTTCAGGCTCATATTCTGGATCTGGCTTTTCTGGATTCTTCGTCATATCCCCATTCCCACTATCGGATTTTGGGATGTCTGCAGCTCTGACAGCCTGATTAACAGGCAACTTTTCCAATTGATTATCTTCATCAATTACTTTTTTTGCTCCTATATCCATTGATTGAAAACTGCTACCTGACAAAGGCACAAAGCCCTGATGTTTTATAGGAATATCTGCTACCCCCTTTAACTGAATTTTTGCGAGCTTGATTTTAGGATCAGGTAGGGCTACAAAACATTCATGGGTTGCTAACTCCATAAATTTGTTACTTTCAATCAATGGCTTTCTTTTCTCCTGCTCTGTATAGCTAATACCATCCCTATGCTCATGTGCTCCGTAAGAAGTATTCTTTTGATGCTGCCTATATTCAATACTGCCAAACATATCACTCATCAATTTTGCTAAAGGAGGTTCATTAGTGCGGAAGATAAATTTGGTAGCAAACTGACCAAATAAAGTACTACCCAAATATTGACCGTAATTAGACATTAACTGATTATAACTCTGTAAGGCAGCCAGTACACATGCTCCGTATTTTCTCCCCTCTGTCATTAAACTATTAAATGACGATAGTTTTCCAAGTGCTGCAAGCTCATCAATTACAAACCAAATACGTCTTTTTTCATTAATGCCGGTAGCTATCATACAATTCATTGCCAGTTCTAAAACACAGTTAAGCAGGGGCATAATAACTTCTCTTCCATCAGGCGGAGTTGCTAAAAATAACCAGGCGTTACTTCCATCACTTCCCTTTGCAACATTGTCAAAATACTGTCTCAAAGAGAATTTATCTTTATTCTCTTTATCATTTAAGTAAAATAATGGTCTGCAGCTTGTACCCATAACCGATATAATAGATGAGGCAGTGGCGCTATTTTCTGCATTTAAATATTTAGCAGCTTTTGTGCCTTCTAAATTAGCTTTAAAATCTTTTATACTCCAGCACTGAAGAATATTTTGTAAGTCTGATATTGATTTGCTTTCTTTGGCAACTAAGTACTCTACGCAGGCGATAAAAATAATTTCTGCGCTGTTTTCCCAAAATGGATCACTTCCGTAAGACAGATTCTTGCGATTTCCACCAATTAACACTTTAGCGAATTTCTCTAGTTTTTCATTAATGCCAAACTCATTAGTACCAGAACTACAGTCTGTCCAAAAGTCCCAACTTTTACTCCTGGCATCTAGCGGATTAAAAATAATATCACCTCTTGCCTCATCATAATAACGAGATATCATCTCACCGGTCTGATCTAAAACTACCGCTGCTTCATTTGCTTTTCTCACCTGAGGCAAAATCTTGTTGATCAAATTAGTTTTGCCGGAACCAGTCATGCCTGTAATTAAAATATGTCTGGTTTCCTGATCTTTAATGAGTGGCATACCATCCACATTAATAAAACCTACCCCATTTATGGTTTTTAGATAATGTCTTACACGAGCTGCATCTAAAACCTCTGTACCATCGAGCATTTTGGTTTCTTTGGCTGATTTACCAAATTTTATCCAGATCAGGAAAATTATGAAAAAAATAGTTCCAGTAATTATGACAGTACAAAACAATACCGATTTTATGCTTGAGATCATCAATTCATAAGCATTTTTGAATTTAGGATGCTTTAAGATATAGACGGCACTTGCACCTTTGGCATATAATCCTCTATTATCATGAGCATCAATTTTAGGAATTGTATCTTTAGCATTATCATGTAAAATTAGCCTATTATTATGAATCCATTTTGCAGTTCCTGCTTTTACATAGCTAATGCTTGCATGAAAATCAACTTTCGTAAACTTAGGTAATGACAAATAGCCAGCTATCATAATCGCTAAAATAAAAGCAGCCACAAACGTCTTACCCATAACCTGCTTAAACATCGCTAGGTTATGTAAAAATATCTGTCCGCCACGAATAAAATTGTCTAACATGCTATATATTTTCAACCTTTAAATTATTAACTAAACTAGTGCTAACTAACTCGTATTCCGAGCCACTCTATTGTTATTTTACGTGAATACTTACGGTTATTCGTAGAATTAGCCGAATGGTAATATCTCAAGGCTTTATGCCAGCTTCCATGCTTTTTATAAAGCCTGGCAAGCAACTTTCCGGCATATTTGATGTTGGTTTTAGGATTTAGCATTTCCTGAATATTATTAAAGTTTTCTTTGTGCCAACGGTAATTAATTTGTGTCATGCCAATGTCGATATTGTTAATACCGGAAGATAGAGCTTTCTCAATGTGATAAGTTGCCTGAGCTGCATTACGCGCAAATACCGGCTTACCGGCAACGTTAATTGCATAAGGATGGTATCCGGATTCAACGCTAGCAATAGCTAGTAATAGCCCAGAGGGAATTTGATTCTCATGTTCAACTACTTGGATGAAATTTTTTAAATTCTCATCAATATCTTTAATATTGCTCGATGCGAATGCCACATTCGGCAAAATACTTACGAAAAAACCAAGAATCAAATTTATTATTCTTTTGCGCAAGTAGAGTTGTTTTGATACACTAAAGCTATATGATTTTTGAAACCAAAAATTACTCATTATTGTCATGGAAAATTTTACAAGTTTTTGTGCAAACCTTAAAAAAACACAAATTGCTTCACCTAAACAAGTAGCACCTGACCTATCAGTCAATACTACCGTAGCCCCTAACGAATATGGCGGTATATATGATAGACCAAAACAACCTAAAAAAGGCTTTATCCAGGCAAGATTAAACAGGGATAATTTCTGGAATCTTATATTTTGGTTTGGGATTAGTTTTGGCACAATTGTAACAGCATTTCTATCTAAAGCAGAATGGCCCAAATGTGCATTTATCATGGTCTGTTGTACCTTATTGGGTGTTCCATACGTAGTTAGATCATATTCAAACATCATTTTTACTGAAGATAAAAAATGTTTAAATAGCGCTGGAGAAATTTTAAATAAAAGATGTCCTAATATGTTTTGGTTTATAGTGTTAAACTTTGCAGCTATAGCTTTTATAGGAAGTTTACTTGATAAATATGCCCAAAATGTTTTGCAAGAAGCTCTGTTAGTCATATTTGTACCCATTATCTTCTTTTTGCCTGTATTTTATTTCATATTAAAAAACTGCCCTGTCGCCATTTTGTTTTATAAAAATTCTTGGTGTGAGGAAATTACTGGTATTAAAAATACTAACAATTCAAACAAGAGTTTATTTAGCTCATTTCGCCATAATTCTCTTAGTCATCCCAATAGTAGCGATTTATATACTAATCCCATTTATAAACATCTCGGTGGTAATATCCATCATCGTCACTAATCATTTACTGCTTCTTTTGTTTTTCAGATAAACCATTTCGGTTATATTCAACTTTCTCCTCTACACTATGGTCATAATCTTTTCCTACATGTTTACCTGGGTCACCGACACCATCCAACATCCCAAAAGCAGTACCTATTTTACCTCTTCCAATCCTATCTCTTTCATATTGTTCAGTCATTTGGTTTATTTTATGCTCTTCCATTTGATTATGATGCTTAACCGCTCCATACTGCACGTTATTGGTATTAGTCATTTCTTGATACTGATTTTGAAGAGTGTTTTTGTTACTAAGTATTGATGTTTTTGTTTCTTCCAGATCAAGGCCTGAATTTGTTGCTGCTTTTTGTGCTTCTTGCCCTGGGTTTTGACTCATTTTATCTTCATAACGACTGCTAAATTCATCAAACTCTTGCTGCGCTCCCTGACCTGATACTTTTTGCCTACCAGCTTTTACCTCCTGCATTAAGCCAGATACTTCGCTTGCTATTATACCATTCCATATCCTATCTGCTCTTGGATCATGATTCTCTATCATATCGTGTGCTTCTTTTGTTGATACTCCATAAGCCTTCACTAATTTTTGCTCTACATCATGGTACATATCTTTATTTTGACTACCTCCATTGCTATCCAATCTTGTTTTTGCCAGATGCCAACTATCAACTTCTTCTTGTCTTTTGGACACTTGATCTTCGAGTCTGTTTTGTGTCTCGTAACTAGAACGTATACTATCAGTATAGCTAATATCTATACTATTTTCTTTAGCCCAACTACTATTTGAGGCAGCTTTCACTAGATTAGAGTAACTGTCATTGATATTGTTATCTCTGTTAACTAAATTATCTTCCCCTACTGACTGATTACTTGAATTTGTAGCAGACAATGATCCTTCTACACCAATTGATCCACCAATACCAAACGGAAGTCCAGCGTTTAAAGATGCTTTTATACCGGCTTGAGCTGCCTGCTCCCAATTATATTTTCCTGACTCCATGTACTGCCTTGTATGATTTACAGACTGCTGCAAAACCTTCCCTTGCTCTCCTAAAGCTTCATAATTAAAGGCCTTTCCTTCAAGCTCTTTCTGAGCAATATGAGAAACAAAGTCAGCCGTTTTGGCAAAAGTATTACTTTTGGCCTCTGAATATGCTCTCATGTCAGATTTAAGTAAACTCTCGGAAGTTTGCAACCCTTGACTAATTTGATTCTGAGTACTGCTCTCTAAATTATACCTTACTCCGCCCCCAGACATTGTCATACCCGCACCACTCTGCATCAGCACCTGACCATTTCCTAGAACTTTTTCCATCATTCCATCCATATGCTGAAAACTACTTGCCCCAGATGCATAAGACTGGTTCCAATCAGTTTTAAAGCCTGACTGCATAGCTACCTGCATATTCCCGAGGGAGTAATTATCAAGATTGCGGTTGCCGGTGGCAACTTCCCCCGCTACGCTCATTGCTGCTGATTGTCCTGCTCCCGTGATATTGTTAGCTAGATGAATAAATCCCGCCACTCCTCCCTGAACAATAGCAAAAGCTAAAAGCGGTACGGCGACCATCTGTAAGCCGGAAGCCACAGCTACTATTTTATCAGCATAATTCCCTACCTGGCTGTACGTAGCAAAACTAACAATTCCATTTGCTATATCGTTTAATGTATTGCTGCTGTAAATATCTATAAACATATTAAGTATTGCATTTAGTGCAGGCCATAACTGCAGCGAAGCAATCACCTTGAGATAACTCAAATATTTCCCCATTCCGCCACCAAGCAACATTAGCGGTACCATAAATATAAAAGATGCATATAAAAGTCCTTTTATTACGCTCAGTAATATCGGCAAATAAGTAGCAGCCAAGTCACCTGCAATTCTCCAGCCTGATTCTTGCTGCATAGAGCTCCGAGCATATCCATATTCATCACCAATATCTGATAGGGCGTTAATCATCATCTGCTGTTTTATCAAATCTGCAGCTGATTGTTTGGAGCCAAGATATGAACCAAAGGCCAGTTCTATATTTTTGGCAAACATATTATTTATTATACTGGCTGTTCTTGATACGGATTTATCAACATCTGTGCTATTTGCAAAATCACTATGTTCATTCCGTTTTTTCAAACTTTCAATCTCAGGAACAAAGGCAGAAAAAATATGGTTGTTAGCGGCTTCTTTACACGAAACAAGCTCAAATGAATTTTTTGATCTCATTGCTACTTTTCGCAAAGTGTTAGGGTTTTCTGAAATCAGCTGCCAAATATTATCAGTAGTGAGCAATTCATTTACGGTATAGCGATAACCTATCATTGCATCACGAATTACACATCTCCTAAGATAAGTGTGCATATTTTCACTAAACTCAGGGGTTTTAATCCGCCAATTTCTTGCCTCTTGAATAAGACGTGCTCCAAAGACCATGCCATAATCTCGGTAGTTAGCACTTTTTAAAGATGTAAAAGCCTGCTCAAATCCACCAGCAAGAGAGTCACCAAATAACTCAATCGACCCAACCGGAAAAGCAAAACCAATCGGCAAATTATCAACCTTATCAAATTTTTTCGATACATGATCTCGAATTATCATTTCAGTTTTTGGCAATAATAATCCATTTATCACCAGTATCATCGCAGCTATCTTACCGATATACTGCCTATGCCCACCACTCGCACCGGCATAGGCCATTTTCATGCCGTAATAGGCAGTAGAAACCACACACATGGTCTTAATAATGCCATCAGTAAAACCATGGTTCATAAGCATTGCAATGCCATTTAGCACATAAAACATTGCATCTATATGGCCATATGTGAAAATTGTTAATTCCATAGCTTTCTCATTTAATTACTCATTTCACTTGCGTCATAAACCTAGAAAAACTCATTTCAAAAGCCTTCTCCTGTTGTTCTAAGCGCTCTTTTACCTGCGTAATTACCTGCAACCTTGTAAATGCAGCAAATTTTGCGTCCCTTAAATAAGTTTTTACTTCTTCGGCTCTTGCTGTAAATTCCTTAATTGGTCCAATATCGGCAATCTGTGCATATTCCAATGCCTCAACCGCGCTTTGCGCTCGTACTACCATACTGCTTAAGAAATTAGTAATTACGTCATAGCAAACTACTTCTACAAACTCTCCGATTCGAACAAGCATATCCTCAGTCTTGGCTTTACTAGCCAGTTCCATTTCAATTAAATTAATCAGAGGAATCGATGAAAACGCAATTACCGATTCTTCCTCATCTGTTAGCTTTTCACTTTTACCTTCCAACACTTTATCAACTAAGCCCGTTAAAATACGACTGATATTGCCATAGAGAGTTTCTTCTTTCTTTAAGGTAGTTTCGGTCTCGCTAACATCTAAACATTTTTTATGCTCATCACATTTATATAATTTGATTTTACTATCGCCATTACTAATTCCTATATATTGCTCTAAGATATCATTACTAACTACAAGCGATGGTTTGGGTGTAAATCTGTAACTACCGTCAATTTTTCGACCAATAATCGTTCCGCTCACACTCATTATCAGCTCTTTAAAATTATTATCAGTATTATTACCATTCGTAATCGCCTTCCATACCAGATTAAATTCATCTCCAAGTAATGATTTTAGTTCATTTTCTTCACCTGTGTTTCCATGACGATCCGAATTAGTTTTACATTTATCAGTTGAACTATACATGTCTTTACTTTCTCCCTTGATGCTATCCTGTATCATACATTTTTGCTGACCGGCATTTACAAGCTTGCCAAAGGTGCCATCTGCTATTTTTTGAGCTGCCTGACACTGATTCATCATCATACTATTTACATCTCTTGCGACAGTTTCTAAATAAGACATAATATCCTCACATTGAGGACAAGCTGACTTTAAGAGCATCTTTACCCCATAAGCACCAGCTGCAGTCGACATATTTTTAAAAAATTTCGTAAATTCTGCCCCAGAAATGTAACTTAAACCCCCAAATCTAAAATCAGCACTACCGGTACATGCGTCATATTCAAATTTTGGTGTCTGGATGACCATCGGCTGCAACGTTTTAGGTTTTGGTCCTCTGCTGATAATAGAACCTCCAGTCATATAACCACCTTGCTGATCTTTAATAATCGCACTTTTGTTAACATTAGACATAGTTCCCTCAGGAGCGGCATATTTCATAAGCTTGTCTATTCCTGAAGCATTAGCATTCTGAGAGAAGCCAACTAGTAAAAGTAAAATTAACCAGCTAAAACATGCACTTAGTACGCATTTATTTACCATTTGCCCTCACTCTTCAAATACTTAATCGCCAAACTACTATGCTCTTCAAGCTCAGATAAAGTCACATAACCTCTAATTAACTCAAATGCTATTTTACTGTCATGACTAACTGCTATAACAGTTGGAGCTGCTTCTATGCCAAGCCTAGCCACTAATTCTGGTACGCTTCTAGTTTTAAAGATTTCATGGCTAGATGTGCCATCCATGCTAATTGCTTCAATATTAAAGCCATATTTGTCACCAAAATTTTTAAGCACCGGACTAAAGGTTTGGCAATATCCACAATCTTTTTGAAAAAACAGCACTAAATCAAATTTTTTGGCTAATTCCTTAATTTGCTCATTTCTAATTTCTCTATCTTTTTCCCTCTTCATTTTCACGGCATGTACATTAACAGGGTTGTTAATTAAATCTTGTTGCTCTGGGTACATTAAATTAGCCATCTCCCATGCATCATGAAGCTTTAGAGCTTGGCTCCACATTTCTTGCTCCTTTTTACGGTAATTTCTAACATTTTCAGGAGTAGGGCGTGCCATCATCACGAATCTTAAATCGTCTAGTTCTTGTTTTAGGCTTTCAATTTCTGCTCTTGCTTCCTCAGGGGTAATTTTTTTGCTATCCAAGTCTAGATATTCTTCTTCTGCAGTATTGGCTTGATTTTCTTCAAACCATAACCAGCCACGATATCGCTCTTCAAAAAAACTGTTAGCTTTCGCAACAAAGGGCAAAAATATAAGAAACAAAAGTAATGTAGGTATAATTTTCATCAATTAACCTCTCCCTGCAAAACCTTGCTATTAATGCCTGCTTTTCTTGCTTCCTCATCACGCTCTGATTTAGGTTTTTCTACATCTTTCATTCCAGACCTAACTCTTTCCTGCAAATCATTATCTCGTGGTATCTTCATCTTTTTCATAATTTCTGCTTCAAATTCTGAAAAGTCCATTTTATCAAAATCCAGCTTAAGCAACTCATCTAAAGTAAGGCCTCGACAATTCGGGCTGCCTCCAGAACCAAAGTTCATACCTAATTGTTTCCTTGCTTCGACCTGCAATACTTTATTGAGCATATTGCCAAAACAACACCATTTATGCTTTACTACCGTTGTAACACCCATTGTCTGCTTGTTTTCTTTTCCAACATATATACATAAATTCTTCTTTCTCTCTTCCATTAACTTTTTCTCATCATTAGTACACCTAGCTCCTAAATCATGACCCCAATTATTACTCTTATTTGTTAAGCTACAGCAATTTGAATAGCCCACCGCCTTCTTACTACACTGAGCAACATATCCTGCAAATAATTTAAAATTAGGATCTCCGGCTCCTTTCATTTCACTTACTGCATATAACCGTGAAACCGAATCCATCATCTCATTATTACTGGCAAAACTCTTATCCACACAGTTACCGTCTATACATGGCAAACCCTTGCAAATCAATTGCTCTGGTCCTTCTTTATCTTCTTTTCCATATCTTATTTTGTTCTTGTTAACGTAAGATGCTTCCCATCTCTTGCAAGAAAACTCCTTAATCTGATTAACACAATTGCCATAATCATCCTTAAGTAAACAATCCCTATAACCAACCAAGTAACATTTGTTATAAGGTCCACAATCATCTTTGCTTGGATAATCACAAGTCTTGGTATATGACCATTCCCAGCAATCTTTATGAATCTTAAATCCATCAACTACTTTTTCTCCGCTACTAACACAGGTTTTGACAGCATCCCTACATGGATATTTACTTGTAAATCTTCCAGCTATTGCCTGATTACAAAGCAGCGTGATCATAAAACCCGCTATAATAATTCGGAGAACTTGGCATGTTATAGCTAACTTTTTCACATTCACATTTGAGTACATTTTTCATTCCATGTTTCTTGCCAGGCATTACATTTTCTTTCTCTAAACTGCAGTGCTAACCAAATCTTACCTCCTCTGCCATATGCAAGCCTTATATGCAAAACATTATTCCCATCTTTTAAATGCAGCTTGCCTTCAGCGTGAGGGTGGGCGTTATGGTATCTCTTCGTATTAGCTGTTATATAATTACCAGTACCAACATCTACCCCGTAGTACCTCTCTCCATCAGTAGCAATACGGTAATGACTTGGGTGATAGCTCATCTCTACCTTGCCATTAACGCCAGGGGACTGAAATAATATCTGGTCATTGAGTTTAATCAGTACATGGTCCGCCCAATCAACTTGTAAGATTTTAAAAGACTCAATTCCTAGGGCATTGCTTACATTAAATGTAAAAGTAAAATCATTTTGCGCTCCCCAATCATTATAAAAATAGGCTGTTTTATTAACTCCTATTGTCATGTATCCGTTATGGTCAAGGGTATAGCGCATGTTACCGGCAACATTTGTTAGAGCGCCTGGTACAAACTGTAGATCAGCGCACCCGATAGTTAATTCATCACGGCAGTTATATTGTCTTCTTGGCGCCTCACATAAAAACTTATCGTAAATAACTTCCTTTTGCGGTAGAGGTTCAATTTCGATATACATCTCAGGCTCTGTTTCCTTTAGACCTTTTTTTTGGCGACAATCAACACCAAGCTCTTTAAGTTTGTCATACAACTTACTAAGCAATTCTTCAGTACCGTTTGCTATCTTATCAATATCTTGTTTATGCCGAAGTACTTGCGGATCTTTGTAATTAAGATGAGCTCTGTCTAAATAATCCTTATTTTCAGCCCTTACTTTATATCCTCCTTCTTCAGCCCTGTTTTGATCTAATTTCTTAAGCTCTTCTGCTTTGTTACTTATTCCACTCGTATCCGGTAAATTATTAATCGCTTCTGTATTCTCTAATTGCTTAATCCCTATATTCTTTGATTCTTCGATCTTCTGCTGGAAACCCTTTCTGTTTTCAATTTCTTTATCAAAAAAATCAGTCACTTCATTTTTATTTTTCTTAGTCATTGGTGGTAGTCTATCGCTAGCTAAAGCCCATTCCCCTTGCTTCATAATTACAAGCAACGTCATTATCAAAACTAATATGATATTTTTTACGCTCATTTTGCTAATATCTCCAAAGCTATAGGTTTTAATTCCCCTGATGCAGCAAATTTCTCTAAAGCAAAACGTAAGCCCACATTACCAACCATTTTGTCAAATATTTGCTTGCATGTTGCTTTGAATAAACAGTTTCCATCTTTGTTTAAAACAATTACCGGAACACTTGTAACGCTATAAGTTTCAAATGCTTCTTGATCTATCTGGATATTACTACCTACTATCCCTTGATTACCTTCAATATCCATAACTAATTTAAGTAAGGGTTTAAACTCTCCTCCAGGCAATCCTTTGAGCACTAGAGTGCCACCATAAAGTGCTGCTTCAGTTGCATAGGCACGAAGCAAACTAACTGGCATAGAGCTGCTGACAAAAATCTTTAGTTCATAATTTTTATTTACATCTTCTATATCATCCACTAAATCCTCTCCATAAATCTTGCCTTCCCCTAGTTTTTGCAAAAAGTGACCTATATTTGTCTTTGCTGCTTCTTGTGTTAAATTATTTACCCATACTATATCATCCTGCTCCTGCCCGAATGCCTTTAAAGACCACAAAAAACAGCAGTTAGCACAACAGATTATCGTTAAAATATGCAGCAATTTTTTTTGCGCCATATCAAGTACCCCCAATCTTGTCCATCATTTGGATATTCACGAAATCCACTATAAATCATGTCGCTTAAACCAACAGGCCAACAACCAACATGACCAGAACTAGCTCTTGGATAAGTCATTTGTAATTTGTACTGACTCTTCTTAATTCTAAAGGCTTTTGACTTACGACATATTGGCCCATTTATCGTTCCATCTGAAGTAGAAGTCTCCTGTGCTAGTCCGAGTCTATGCATTTTCGCAAGCACTCTCATGGTAAGTAGGCTGCTATTTTGTACTCCCCCTACATGATCAGCATTTGCACCACTAAATGGGTAAATATTACCCCAGCATCCGGCGCACCAAAACATTTCATCTCGAGGCATATCTACTGTTGCTGCCGCGCAATCTATGCTGCATGCTGCTTGCGCAAGCATATTGCCAAATAGAAAATTCTCTGGCGTCATAATAAATTGGAGCTTGTCATCATTCCATGTTGGATCAAGCTCACTAATATAACCAACATCAAATGTAGATTGCTCTAAACAGGCAAAATCAGTAATCAGTTCTAGCCAATAAATAAGTGGATAAACATAATAGTGCACATGATGAAAACTACTATGCCCGTGATGCTTGCCGTATCCCCGTTTATAACTGCTAATTTTCTTGTAATCTGATCCCAGCTGCAACCCACCAAGATTAGTCATGCAGTAAGGGGTTCTGGTTATATCAACAAGCCTCACCGGCTCCCAGAACCCAACCGTAATTCCAGGTACCGGAATATTGCCCTTTGTACACATGCAAAGTGGAAAAGGAGGATTTTTTGTATCCCTCTTCTTAGGAACACTTCCTTTACCAATACTTAGTTGACTACCAATAGTAATTGGCATCAAACAGCTCCAGCAAATATCAGAAATAGGGTTGACGAATCTCCCTTTGCATGTAACACTTGCTAAGCTTGAAAAAGGCAAAAAAATAGCCCCAAGAGTAACAAGTAGCATCATTGCTATATGTTTTTGTCCTAACCGGTTCGTAGGTCCCATCCTCCAAGATTCGTTTCTACTGACCGGTGTTATCCAGTTGCTTTCCATTAAATATCTTTACTTACCTCATTTTGCTTTATCATCTCCCAAAAAGACTTCTGTGATTTTAAGCATTTTCCCTTCTTGCTCAACTACCGCAGGCACAGCCTTAATCCCAAACTTACCTGTAAGTGCCCCAGCTTGATCAAAATATACCTGTCTACCTAAGTCCTCTTCCATGTCAAACGGTCTGCCACTTACCAAAATCAACTTGTCATGTTCCTTTACATTCTTATCTTCTATTTGCTTCTTAAACCAAGTAACCTGAGCTTTATCTAAACCGTCAATAAAGACCAGCTTCTTCTCTAAACTTATATGATCAAGAGGGTTAACCATAGTTCCAGCCAAATACAGCAATTTACCATCAGGCAAATAGACATTATCGGGCAAAATATAAGTTGTATCATAGGTAAATATTCTGTCTTCTTTGGCTTTAACTATTCCCCAAACTGGATCTGGTTCTTCTATTTTCTTACGCGCTAATTCTTGCATCTTTTTTTGTTCCTGCTCTATATCGACATCTTGAAGTTTTCTATAAATCATGCTTAAAAAGCCTTCTTCTTTAATTTCAAAAGTTGTTCCCTGTTTGCCGAAATCTTTAGCTATTGCTACTTCACTCAAGACTATAAAAAGTAATAGCAATAATAATTTTCCTCTAAACATAGTTTTTATTGCTTAATCTTGTTTTTCTTGAATATCACTTTGCATCAATTCTATAACTTCCTTATGTATCTCTCTACTTATTGATTCCACCCCATCTGCAAACACCGGCGACAAACTAAAAATCACTTTCGTACTTCTATTGCTTTTACCCATAGCCAGCTTCATGGTCAGCTGAGCAGCATTTTCAATATCGCCAAAAAACAGATTACTGCTTTCAGGAGTAGTATTTTCTTCTTGCAGACGCTGTTTCTCAAGCTCTATAATCTCTTCTTGCGCCACATATTTAATCTGAATATTTGCAGCTATCGACTCAAAAATAATACAGCTTAAATAGCCTATAATTCCGCCAACCCAAAGTGCCATTACCACTATCACTAACATTTCTGCCATAGTCATATTCATGCTTTTGTTGATATCATGATTTATATTTTCGCTCATCCTGTCTCTCCATATTTCTTAAACGCTAATTGTTCTACTGCTTCTTCTAAAACTATGCCTCTATCTGTTGCTGATTTTAAATAGTTAAAGTCAGCTGCATCTGTTGAGTAAAGTACTTTAGAGTAATTATCTAAAACAAGTCTTCCTACAACCTTTACACCTGTTGAGTAAAAAAGGAGTTCGGAGTATTTGCCTGGTACAAGCGAGATCGATCTAATAAGTGGCAGCATATCCTTAAAAGCTTCACTATTTTTGAATGCCTCAAGTCCCTTTTCATCTTGTTTAAGCATTACTGTCCAGGTACTGTTTTCAAGTATTGCTCTATGTTCCTGAGTTTTTTGTAAATCCATAAAATTCTGTACACAAATCACCAAGCTGCCGCCATATTTTCGAACAGTCCTGCCGAATGCTGCAAAAAAGCTGGCGGCAAAATCAAGTAACATCCATGCCTCATCAACAACGATCATGAATTGCTTGGTTCTATCTCCTGTTAAAAATTGGTTGGTAACTTGCATAAGCAAGATTTGTAATATGATTGAGAGTAACTTGGGATCATTCTTAATCTCCTCAAACTCAAATATCGTCATCTGTTTTTTAAAACTAGCGGCTATGCTTCCGCTAAAATATTTGCCATATATTCCATTTTCTGTATATGGGTACAGAGTTGCGCCAAATTTCTTTAATATACTTGAATTACTATTCTCCAAAATTCTAGCAAAGCTCGTAATATCTAAATCATAATTAGTTTCAAGAAGCGCTAATTGGATAGCTTTTTCAAGCTCAGCAGATCCATGCGGGTCGTCATCTTTAATGCCGCACATAATAGTTAGAAGCGCGAGTGTACATTTAAGAAACTCCTCCTTATCACTCTCATCCATCTCTGAGTGGAATGAAGCAAAAGGATTTAAACTCAAAACCGATTTACGACCAAACTGAATAATTTCTCCTTCAAGTAACCGACAAATATTGGCAAAACTTTGACCAATATCAAGCACAAAGACTTGTGTTCCAGTACTTAGTAAGCTTACTACCATCTCTTGCAGGAATACTGATTTACCTCCGCCAGATGGCCCAAATACAGAGACATTATAATTACCGCTGCTAATTCGGTAAAAAGGGTTCCAGTTAAATAACTGACCTCTCCGGGCGTGCAACAAAACTCCCGGAATAGGCACTCCTTTCCATTCCCCGTGGATTGGCAACCTGGCAATGACTTCCTGACTTTGGCAGATTCTTGTTAATTTAAAATCTTTAAGCGTGTTAAAATAAACCCCTTGCTGAAGAGGCAACATTGAAAGTAATGATACTAGCTGCAAGTTTTTATTAACTTCCAACCTAAAATCCATAATATTATATAAACTCACCAAACTCATATGAGCTAGTTCTATATCTTTGCTAGG
>JAAFHP010000100.1 GCA_013298405.1 Alphaproteobacteria bacterium
ATGACCACCACGGCGATGATGATCACCATGTTAAAGGTCAAAGTGATGCTCAAGCAAAAGCCGCTCATGACAAGGCAAGTCAAAGTGACGCCCAAGTTAAAGCAGATCATGCTAAGGCAGATCAGGCAGATGCTCAAGCCAAGGCAGATCATGCTAAGGCTGATCAGAGTGACGCCCAAGTTAAAGCAGATCATGCTAAGGCAGATCAGGCAGATGCTCAAGCCAAGGCAGATCATGCTAAGGCAGATCAGAGTGACGCTCAAGCCAAGGCAGATCATGATAAGGTAGATCAAGCTGATGCTCAAGCCAAGGCTGATCATGATAAGGGTAGTGTCGATGATCATCATGGAGGCGATCACCACCATGGCTATGATGATCAAGGTGGGTCGCATGATCACGCTCAGAGTCATGATATGCCAGCGGCTAATGATGATGATTGGACTAAAGTCATATCGGATGATCATCCAAGTCATGCTGATCACGGCGAACATGAAGGGTCAGGCGGTGGTTCGTGGATGGATGAAATTGATGATGATCACTCTGGTTCACATAGTCACAAAGGTGAATCAGGAGAAGATAAACATCTTGATGACAATCAGTCAAATTATAGTGATCATGATTCGCCGGGTAATAACCATGACAATAAAGGTGATAATCATGGACATGGGCATGGTTAAATATAAAGAGCAAAAAGTATAGTATTTTGATCTCTTTATTGTTGAATATCCAGGTAGCAAGTTAATTTTAAATTGCATTTGCTGCCTGGAATGGATAACACTAAATTATTAATGGGTAATTATTGAGCAAGTCTTAAGATGAATTTGATTGAGAAATACGAGTTAAATGATCTGCCAACCAAGTTTAGACTTAGGAAGGAAGAGCTTATTACTTCAACAATGGCTGTGAATTTCTTATCACTTGCGTTGCCTATTATGGTTTTACAAGTTTATGATAGAATTATAGTGGGGCATAATACTGGAACGCTTGTAGTGCTTGTGTGCGGAGTAGTTTTGGCGATTTTTTGTGAAGCAATACTTAGGATAGCTAGGTCATATACCACTGGGTGGAATGCAGCAGTCTGTGAGTATACTTTGGCAGCAAATGCTATGAAGAGGTATATAAATGCAGATCAAGTCAAACTTAAACAAGAGGGGTCAGGTAGGCAGTTGCAGAATCTTGGTGCTTTTACCAAGCTGCGAGATTTTTACGGTGGCCAAACTATGGTTTCACTCATAGATGTGCCATTTGCGGGTGTGTTTTTAGTTCTTATTTCATACATAGCTGGTAAATTAGTTTTTGTACCCATCGTGCTGATTGTTGTATTTATTATTTTGACTTGGTTTATGGGTAACAAGTTGATGCATAATTTAGAGTCTCAAGGGGTGGCTGATGATAATAGATATAATTTTATTATTGAGACTCTGCAAGGGATTCACTCTATCAAATCATACGGTGTTGAAGCGATTTTTAAACGAAGATATGAAAGGATGGAAGAAGAGTGTAGTATAGCTAATTATAAGACTGCTCTAACTAGTATAGAAGGATACACTTTTGGGATTTTATTTAATGAGGTTATGATTATTGCAGTGGTGTCGTGCGGTGCGCCAATGGTGATTAACGGGGAGTTCTCAACTGGTGGATTGATTGCCACAGTTCTTCTGTCAGGTAGGTTAATGCAACCGATTCAGAAAGCTCTGTTTTTGTGGACTCAGTTTCAAGAATACCGCATTTCAAGTCAAATTGCAGAAAGCATATTTTCTATTCACCAAGTCAAAAGAAATGAAGATCTTACGTCTGTAGAGAAAAAAGGAGTGGTGGAGCTTGATGATGTATCATTTAGTTATGGTGATAAAAAAGTATTTGATAGAGTAAGTCTCAAAGTTAATTTCCCTGAAGTGGTTTCTATACATGGGCCAAATAGCTCTGGTAAAACTACTTTATTAAAGCTAATTGCTGGTGTAACTGAGGCAAACGAAGGGTTGGTAAAAATTGACGGGATAAAATCATTAGATTTTAGTTCAGAGGAATTAATTAAGCACATAGCATTAATTACTCCGGAGAGTGTTATTTTTCAAGGAACCATAATGGAAAATTTAACAGGATTTGATGAATCAAAAGAAGAAAAAGTTACTGAACTTGCTAGTTTATTAGGGCTAGATAAAGAAATTGACTCCTTGCCGCATGGATATGAGACTAAACTCAATGATGGCTTTGCTGATACCATTGCTCCTGGTATCAAACAGAGGATAACTATAATGAGGGTATTATTAAACAAACCAAAAATTATTTTATTTAATAATGCAGATAAGGGGCTAGATAAAGAAGGTTATAATTACCTAATTAGGTTATTGAATATGCTTAAAGGTAAGGCAACCATGATACTTACAACAGATGATCAGAATATTAATATGCTAGCTGATAGGCATTTTTTGTTAAACGAAGGAAAGCTACAAGAAGTAGAAGCTAAGAACGCTGGTATTTTTGAAATTAAGTCATATCGGGAATTAAAATTATGACAACTACTCTAGAGCTAGTGGCTGCAAATACTGATATGAAATATGAGGATGCCAAAGAAATAGAGTGGTTAATGGATCTATTTAAGACGCATAATTTAACTCCAGAATCTTCAAAAAGTCATAATGTTTACCCAAGGGCATTAGCGATGCTTGTTCATATTCTACACGCCAAAGAAACTAAGGCTCACGTGTTCGAATCTCTTCCATATACCGGGGGTGTTAAAGCGCCAAGAGAGATAGATGTTCTAGATATATTAAACACCATAGTAAATCTAGGTTTTTCAAGTCATGATGTGCAAGCTGACTTAAAGGAGGTCGATCAAAGATTGATGCCGTGTTTGTTTATCCCTGATGATAAACCAAGTTCTCCAATAGTACTTATATCTTGGCAAGATAATAGATTAAAAGCGTATATTCCCAAGAAAAATAAAATAGTAGATTTTGTTCCAAATAGTGTTAATGGAAGGCTATATTTCTTTGAGCGTCTTGATCAAGAAAAGCTAGAAGAGAATCTAAAAACAAAAAAAGGTGCAGGATTGACATGGTTTGATGTTATATTTAGCCGTTTTAAGCCGGTAATGAGGCAAATTTTAATTACAGGTTTGTTTATTAACATTTTTGCTCTGGCGATGCCAATATTTACTATGACTGTATATGACAAAGTCATAGGTTCTGGTTCAACGGATAGTATGATTGGCATTCTCTTTGGTATTGCTATAGCCGTTTTAGCAGAGTCATTTTTGAGGTATATAAGGGTTAAGTCGATAGTTTGGCTTGGAGTCAGGCTTGACAATATCGTAAGTAATAAAATATTTGAGAAATTACTATTTATGAAAGCTGCTTATACTGAAGGAGCATCAATTTCAGCGCAAATATCGCGTATAAAATCATTTGAATCTGTTAGGAAATTCTTTGCAGGACCGCTATTTTTAGTAGTAGTAGAACTTCCATTTACTCTTATATTGCTAGTGGCAATATGGGTTATTGCGGGGCCGTTAGTTTTTATACCAATTATTGTAGTATTACTATTTGTACTTTTGATATTGTTTTATAGATCCAGGATAAGGGTCACTATGAATGCTGCTGGTATGGCTTCTTCATATCGTCAACAACATGGTATGGAAACATTTATAAAAATGAATTCATTGCATCACAATGGCATGGCACGCAATTGGTGGAACATTTATAGGGAAAAATTAAGTAATGCTTCCATCGCTAGTTTTGAGAGTAATTTTGTTTCTTCTGTAATTGAGGCTTTTGCACACGCTGTTTCAATAATGGCTGGGGTAGCAGTTGTTGCATTCGGTGTGCACTTGATATGGCAAAATACTATTACTATAGGTGCGCTGGTTGCGACTATGATTTTAATTTGGCGAATTTTAGGACCAATACAAACTATGTGCTCCATGTTACCACGATTAGAGCAGCTTGCTAATAGTATAAATCAGGTAAACAGGTTAGTTGGAGTAGAGGTAGAAGTTGAGCCGCATTTGCTTAAAAAACCAGTGGAGAAAATTGCTGGTAATGTTAGTTTTACAAATGTTGGTCTAAGATATGGTACTGAAGTTGAACCTGTGTTTGTTGGTTTAGACATGGAGATTAAGCCTGGTGAGATAGTAGCTATCACTGGAGCTAATGGTTCAGGAAAGAGTTCATTACTGAAATTGATAAATGGTTTGTATAGACCTCAAACTGGCACAATTACCGTAGATGGCGTTAATATTAGACAGCTTGAGCCAATCCAACTTAGAAGTTATATTGCATATCTTCCACAAATTCCTAGTTTTTTTGAGGGCACAATAAAAGAAAACTTATTATTAGTTAATCCTTTTGCTAGTGACGAAGATCTCAAAGAAGCTCTAATAGATGCTGCAGCGTATGAATCAATTAAGAGCTTAGAAAATGGAATAGACACCATTATTTATAGCTCAAACCCTTCGCTTCCAACCGATTTTATTTATAATTTGAACTTAGCGAGAGTGTTTCTTAAAAGAGAAAGTAACCTTATTAT
>JAAFHP010000101.1 GCA_013298405.1 Alphaproteobacteria bacterium
AGCCAGAGATAACTCTGGCTTGATTAATTCTTGTATTAGTATTGAAAATTAGAAGCAGTATTTTACTCCTACAGACAATACTGGGAAGAATTTAAGATACTTTTTTGCATCATTAAACTGGTCATTAGCATCCTTTTGAATAGCTTCTTTAACCAATCTTCCGCCTATTCCAGTTGATGAAACTGTCAATTTTGCAGTGCCAGTATACATCACACCAGCTTCCATATTAAAGCTTAGCGGTCCATTATTGATAAAAGAACTGTCATACCCTATTGTCACTAGTCCTCCCATAGAGTTGCCTAATTTCACTTCTGCTGAAACTGAGCCAATTTCGGCAGCGGTATAAGATACACCATTAATTCTAGCACCTCGCTTTGCACTACCTGTTGCTTTGATTTTATTTCCATTATAACCCAAACCTGCAGATAACCTAAATCCTGATTCTTCAAAAGGGTGCCAATCTAGCATTACTGGGATTGACATGAGCGTTAATTTTGCCTTGAAATTAATATCATCCGTTTTATCCTTATTATATGCATAAGTAAAATAGTGCGCTCCCAGTCTTGCATAAAATTGGTCAGTGATCGGAGTTCTAGCTTCTATTCCAAGTCCTTGAGTGCTTATCTTTGGTCCAACAGCAACAAAACCTTGATCGGCTAGTGCAAGAGATGAGAATGTGCTTGTCATTAATGTTATTAATGTAATGGTCTTTATTATTTTTTTCATTATTTTCCTCTTAAAATGATGAATTGATATTGCAAATTTGTACGCATGCTACGCATTATATTAAATGAGATAAATTTAGTAAGCTAAATTGTACAAAATAGTGCATATTATTTTTATAATGTGTTTTTAACTAAAATTTCAAAAAATTATGGGAACACAGCTAATAATCGTACCAATCGAACAGCAACCACAAGATGCTTTATCAGTACTTAAAATTAGAGCCTGTGAGGTAGATTTTCCTCTATCAAATAATGACAAAGAAACGATTGAACAAATGAAAGTAATGCTTTTTGAGCTACAAGGTGTAGGTCTTGCTGCGCCTCAAGTAGGAATCGGCAGGAGAATAATTTTAGTATATATTCCTGAAACGGCAGCACTACTTAGAGAAGACGTAAGAACATATCCTATGCATGTACTGATTAACCCTGAATATCAAGCACTCGATGAGCAGGATAAGAAAAGTGATTTTGAAGGATGCTATTCAGTGAAATCAGTATATGGCAAAGTCCCAAGATATGATAAAATAAACCTCACCTATCAGGATGAAGATGGTAATAGAATTGAGAAAGTAGTTGAAGGGTTTTATGCAAGGGTATTGCAACACGAGATAGATCATGTTAATGGGTTATTAATAACGGATAGATTGACCCCTGATTGTTTTCAAGGAACGTTCGAAGAAATGCTAGAAATAAGAAGATCAGAGTTATCAAAAGAGAAGCAGAAAATATTTGACGATTTAGTCAAGAAAAAGGGGATGATAAAGAATGATCAAGATTAGAGTCTTACAGCTTATTACATCATTAATGTTTTTTATTTTTTCTGCGTTAGCAGGCGAGAGTAGTAAAGAAGAAGGGAATGATAAAGTTGTTGATAAATCCAGAATGTTACAAAGCACTATTCTAGATGGAAAAGTTTCGATAGTAGGTGGAGCCGAGTTAATAGGAAAGATGCTCTCTAGAGTTGTTGAAGCAAATGAGCAGTCATTATCAGGAAACATCCTGGAGATAGCTTGTAATTATGGAGGTGTGGCTAATTTTATTAAATTACAAAAACGTGATAATATATTTGGAATTGATATTGATGAAACAGCAATAAACTATGCCAAGGAACATTATCCAGGTATTGACTTCCGGGTGGCTGATGCAATGAAATTGAACGATGTATTTAAAGAAGATTTTTTTAATTTTATATATATATTTGATACAGCACACTCTATTTCTGACAAATTATCATTATTTCAACGGATGAAATCTATTAGTAAACAGGGTTCAATTTTTGTTATCATAGATTATGCGGTGCGTGATTCCGATGAGGACAAAATAAGCGATGATAAAGGGAATACTATAACACCTCTGAATCTCAAAAAACTTGAGCCATTAATGGAATATATTGGTCTTGATGTGATCGAGACTATTGATATTACAGCGGAGTATAAAGCTTGGTATAGTCAAACGATAGAATATATTGCGCAAGATAGAGAAAATTTGCTCAACACTGGGTATTCAGATGATGATCTTAAGCTCATAGTTGATAAATACACTTATTTGCTAGACTTTATGAAACAAGGAAAAATCGGTGGTGTAATGCTAATTATTCATAAGACATAATCACATAGTAAATTAAGTACGATAATATGATAACTACAGCTCACCATTGTAATATTTCAAGGAACTTTTGTAGCCTATATTATTTTGATTAAATTCATGATCAAGTCTAGGATAACTAAGAGCTTTAGCTCTTACGTTTATTGCAACAAATTATGAAAATGCTGACCCATAATTTGTAATAAATCCTCTAAATAAATTAATGTATACGAAATTTATTAACTACATTTTACTATATTGACATAACTTATTTTATGTTTTATAAACGTTTAGCTTTCAGATGAAGTTAAAATTATTATGAAAGTTTATTAATAATAAATAAGGAGAAGTACTATGTCAAAAATGGATGTAAGTAATTTTGGAGAAATTGCAGAAATGCAAGGTGTGAGAGTGACTAAAGATTCATTACCAGGTCAATTAGCTTGGAGGTTATTAACTGCTCAAAAAAAACATGCTCAATTGCTAGGTGAAAAGGGGCTAAAAGCGATGTATAAGATGTATGTGACTAATTTCATGGTGTTAAAGGGAAAAATTGATCATGATGGAATCGATCATCTACTTAACACTTGGGATGAAGCTTGGGGAATTGCAAAGTTATTCCCTGCTGACATGCATTTTGAAGTGGCTCAAACGCATTGTCTGTCTTGTGAATCTCATGATAATACTGACGCAGTTGAAGTTGCTGGAGCTACTGCAGAAGATTCTATGGCCTAAAATATTCTTAATGATACGACAATAATAAGCTGTACCATAGTTGCAGCTTATTATTTGCACAGTAAACATGTTGAATTATGGATACAGGTTAAAATTACTGACCCCATATAAGAGCCTATAAAATATCTAAAGATACTTATTCGTCAAATATTCAAGAAACATATCCGGCTCAATTGTACTATGACCAGTAGCATTCTCAAGCAAATCAGCTGATTCTTTGCTGCTGCCAAGTGATCTGAGTTTAGAATTTAAATAGTGATTTAAGGCACTAAAATTACCTTGGGCAAGCTCAGAATCAATTTGTTTACTATTAGCTTTTGCTGCCTTCATTAACATACTTGCAATGATAGCACCATTTGTATAAGAAGGAAAATATCCAAGCCACCCTGAAGGCCAGTGTATATCTTGCATACATCCATCTTTATCGGTATCTGGCACAATTCCTAAATACTCCTTCATTTTTTCATTCCATAATTTTGGTAAATCTTTAGCTTTGAAGCCATCTTGTAATATTTCTTTTTCAATTTCAAAACGTAAAATAATATGCAGTGGATACGTCACCTCATCTGCATCTACTCTAATAAAACTTGGGTTTACTCTTGTAACTAGTTTATATAAATTATCTTCTGAATATTCTGGGGAAGTAAATGAAAACTCGTCTCTGAGTAATTTTGCTAGAAATGATATGAACGACCTTGAAGTCCCAGCTTGCATTTCCATGATTAAAGATTGGCTTTCGTGAAAGGCCATGCCTAATGCTCCACCCACAGCCTGAGTTCTATATTTTGCTGGCAAATTCTGCTGATATAATCCATGACCAGTTTCATGAATCACTCCAAATAAACTTGAAAGAAAGTTTGTAAGATCATATCTGGTGGTGATTCTGACATCATCATTACTGCCAGTACAAAATGGGTGAACGGATTTATCAAGCCTTCCTTGTTGCATGTTAAAACCCATTTTTTCCATAACTTTAAGGCCTATTGCCCGTTGAGTTGATTCATCAATTTCTTTGGATAAAGGTATGAATTTTTCTGTACTTTGCTTTGCTCTTATTTTTGAAATCAGCTTAGGAAGTTCATTTTTTAGCCTATCGAATACTTTTGTAATTTCCTCAGCTGTCCTGCCTGGGTCAAATGAATCTATCAGCACATCCACAGATGATTTACCAAGCTTTTGTGCTTGCATGTTGGCTGCTTTTCTTACTACATTGAATACTCTGTCAAGGTATGGAACAAAAGATTTAAAATCATTTTCTGACCGAGCTTTTCTCCAATATAGTTCACTTTCACTCGATGCTATACTAAACTCATGCTGTATATCGGCAGTCAGAGATCGGAAGAGC
>JAAFHP010000102.1 GCA_013298405.1 Alphaproteobacteria bacterium
CCTTAAAATGAATTCTATATTTAATAAAATTATTTCATTGTACAAAATAGTTTCCAGCTGTTTAAAGCACATTTTTTTAATTAGAAGAATCAAACCTAAAGTTATCATTGGTTTTGGAGGGTATACAAGCTTTCCAGCTATATTTGCAGCTCGTATATTAAATATTCCATATATATTAGTTGAATTAAACTGCTTTCTTGGTAAAGCAAATAGATTATTTACAGATAAAGCCCACCTAATTGCTCTTACTTATAAAGAAACCATGAATGTAGGACATATTCATAAAGATAAGATAATTTATACTGGTGATTTAGTTAGGTCCGCAATTAGAACTCTTCCGATAAAAGATAACTTCAATAGAGAGATATTCAAAATATTCGTTTTTGGTGGTAGCCAAGGAGCAAAAATATTTTCTGAATTAATACCTACAACAATAGAGAAGATTTTACAAAGCAATCCTAATACTAAAATTGAAATTACTCAGCAAGCAAAAATAGAGGATCATGCTAGATTGAATAATTTTTATCAAGAATTAGGTATAAAACATACTATATCAGATTTCTTTCATAATATTCATGAAATATATGCCGATTCTGATTTAGCTATTACCAGGTCAGGATCTGGCACTGTTGCAGAGCTAGTTACAATAGGTTTGCCATCGATTTTTATTCCATTTCCCTACGCTATGGAAGATCATCAATATTACAATGCAAGAGCTTTAGAAGACTCTGCTGCAAGTTGGTGTTATAGACAAGAAACACTAACACCCGAAATATTAGCCACCAAAATTCTAACTTTAATCAATAATAGAAAATTATTAATTAACGCTTCAGAAAATATGATAAAAAGAAAAAGCAATGGCACAAAGTATCTGGCAGACACAGTATTAAAAATAATTCAATGATAGATTACATTCTGGGTTGCAACTGCAACTCTTATATGACATGGTTTAATTAGGATACGTAGGTAATTACATAACGTGATGTTAAAAAAAATAATTGTTCTTTCTTCTTTGGCTTTTCTATTGTCCTCTTGCGTTACAGGACCAGAAGGCTATTTAAAAAAATCTGCAAATAATAAAATTTTTGACAGTAAAGGCTTTAAAGGTGGGAAAAGAGCTCCTTTATATAACAAGAAGTATATTTCTCAAGCTAAGAAAAATATTCTCACTGGTGAATATGAGTATGATGATGATAGCGATTTCGATAACAATGATATCGCATACGAAGATAATGCACGTGAAAATGTTGAGATGTATAAGGCAATGCTTGAGCACGATCTTAGCCAGAGTAAGAAAGGTAAAAAAAGAACTGATCTTGCCTACCCTTCTGTAATTCATACTAGTGATAAATTAAATCGTAATTCATCTGCTGATAATAGTGACTTGAGGGAAGAATTAAATAATATTAAAAAGCTTTTAAATGATACAAAACGTGAAATGGCTAACACCAGATGTCCAGCTGCTATTAACATAGAAAATAAACATAAAGAAAATAGCAGTCCCACAGCAAAATCTAATATAGACAATAGTAAAAAACCTACAAAAGAAGTTAGGCAACAAAAATCTCGCAATGAAACATCTGTAATTGAGCCTATTTAACAACCATTTTACTCTATGTTATCTGTTATTGACTCCAGGTGATGTATGCAAGGTACTTAAATTAATCAATATCTTCACCTTCACCTACAAGATCGACTTCAAATGATACTGATCTAGCGCTAGATGACGAGTAACTTGAACTAGAAGACAATATATCGCTAGAACTTGACAACGAACCAAGCAGGGAACTGCTTAAGCTGGACACTGAGTCATTTGAACTATAGTCAATATCATCACCCTCATCAAAAAATCTTTCAACTGTAGCGTTTTGTTTTATTTGCTTGTATTGATTGTGTATTATGTCGCGTAATTCTTTGTACTCTGGATTATTAGGGTTCAATTTAACTGCTAGTTGTATTTCTTGCAACGCACTAAACAATTTACCAACATGAGAGTTGTTGTTATGAAAATCAAAATTTTGTTTCGCACTTTCATATGCTTTCACTGCTTTGAATTTTGTTTGGATTCTTTCGGACAAGTTACCTCCAAGTCGTTCCTCCAAGTTAATTTCATCTTGTATATTAGTAAGATACTTCTTCAATACGAATTGATCAGGGTCAGATTGAAGCTCCCATTGACATTCTAACTCAAGATTAACTTCACGTTGCATCTTAAGTGTCTTAGCTAATTTAGCGTTCTCAACCTCAATCTGTGCTAGATTAACTTCCTGTTTTAATTGAGCTAAACTTTCTTTTTTTTGCTGCAATTCGCGCTGTGCTTCCTGAAGACGTATATCTTCTTCGGATTCCTCATAATCTTCTTTTTTTTCCTCTTCATTCTCTAATCTGCTCAACTGCGCTTGTTCTTTCTCTTTTAACCGTAGGTTCTCGCTCCTACAATCCAAAATCTCCTTTATAGACCACAGGACATTGTCACTTATCTTGTTTTGTTTAAGATCAAGGGTGCTAAGCGTATCATTATATTGTAACGCTAGTGCTAATTCTATCGCCCCTATATCACCTATCTCATTCCTATTCTCATTAGGCGCAATGTCTTCCTCATCATCACCAAGGTATAGGGATTTTAGGCTTTCATTATACCGTAACCCATATGCTATAGTTATTGCTATCTCATCGCCGATTTGGTTGTTGCAAAGATTAAGAACTATGAGTGTCTGATCACGTAATAAATCTTTTGCTATAAGCGCAATTATTCTAGTATCACTAGATTTAATATTAGAAAGAGTCAATGAAGTAAGTGTTTTATTATTGAGTAATAAATTTGACATTACATGTCTCAAAAGTTGCCAATCTTTTTCAGAATAATTATCTTCTGCATAGACATTAAATCTGAATGCACAAAATGTTGCTGGTGCCTCTACGAACTCTTTAAGAGAATTAGTACGTCTGTCAAGTATTTTACTACGTGCCATAAATATTTCATCATTATCAGGATCATCTAATCCTAACTCTTGCTCTAGAGCTAAATTCCGCTCATAACCTGATCCATACTCTTCATCTACGTACCCTGGGTTGGCAAATCTGCTAAGTTGCTCCTCTATTTCTAAGAAATCTTCTATACTATATTCTATATTGTCAAGATTTGCTCTTGGGTCTTGGTTGAAATCCCTCTCATACTCTGATCTATCTCCTTCATCCTCATACCTTGATTCATCTCCCTCACCTTTTTCTTCATTATTTTTTGACATTCCTTACTCACCTCAGTTAAAAAATGTAATTCACACTAAACACAAGTGTTTGATTAAGGAGTAACTAGCATATATAAATTACGGTGGCAAGTCATTATTTATTCATACACCTAAATTATGCCTATAGAAAATATTACTTTTTCCCAAAAACAAGAGAGATTATTTGAAGACAAATTGTCTACAAAATTCAATCCTGAAACCCACAGTCGTCATGCTGAACTTGACGCAGTATCCACTACTTATTTATGGATCCCAAATCAAGTTTGGGATGACTTTGTGGGGTGTTTGGGGTGACTTTGGAGTTGTTTGGGATGGCTGTTAATGTAAGCCATGGGAATACGACCCTCGGCCCGCAAGCCGTAGTCGTCCTGAATCGAGTTCAGGATGACTATAAAACTTGGGACGACTAAATTATTTGATGGATCTATCTATAAAAATTCCGGAGTAAATCTTTTGGCGGTTGCTATATTCCATAAATCAACAAAATGCCCTGTAGACTTTTTATCAAGTAGCTCACCTGCCTCTAAGCGTGGATATATTTGAGCAAAACTCTTACTAGTACTTGAGTCAATATATCTCCTAATATGCAAAGGTTCAAGTTTTTCAGGATCATCAAGCCCCATAGCGCCAACTAATTCACAAAATGAATCTATTGTCCGCTTTTGAAAATTTGCCACTCGCACCGACTTATCTTTAACATCTAAGGCAGACCATCTGTGCTTATTTTGTGTTGCAACACCTGTTGGACACCTATCAGTATTGCAGCTTAGTGATTGCAGGCACCCAAGTGCAAACATCATGGCTCTTGCAACATTACAGCTATCGGCTCCAAGAGCTATTTTCATTACTATATCATAGCCGGTTGCGATTTTGCCGCTGGCGATTAACTTAATATCATCTCGTAAGTTTGCACCAATTAAACAGTTATGCACAAAGGTTAGGGCTTCATTTATTGGCGTACCAATACGGTTGGTAAAAGTTAGCGGAGCAGCGCCTGTGCCGCCTTCAGCGCCGTCTATGGTAATGAAGTCTGGTTTTATACCAGTTTCTATCATCGCTTTACAAATTGACATAAATTCGGCTTTATGACCTATACATAATTTAAATC
>JAAFHP010000103.1 GCA_013298405.1 Alphaproteobacteria bacterium
CTTTATTAGTCCTTTCAATAAATTTCCAGATTTCTGCTTAGGAATAATATTTCCAATTATTCCCTTCGCTTCCTCAGGAATTATCTTTTCTACTTGTTTAGTTACTTCTTCAGTGTTTGAAATTTGTGGCAACACCTGTTTCAAAGTATTTTCTTCAATTCTCAGTCCAGGCATGATTTCTTGCATTTTTCTCAGTACATCCCCACCAGGACCAACTTTATCAAATAGTTTTTGGTATAGCATAGCAGTATAAAGCTCTGGTATTTGCTTCACTTTAACCACCCCGATTGTTGAATCACCTATATCCACTGATTTTAAATCATAAGCTAAGCTAATATCATTAGATGTTGATTCCGGGTGGTCAGATATAGATTTAACAAATGATTTATTTACCTCAACATAAATACTTCTAGCGATTTCATTTAGCAATCTAAATTTACCAAATCTATAGACGTACCCTGATGTAAATTCAATCACTGCAGGATAATTTTTTACAAAAACTTTTCCTGTTGCTGTCCATTCTTGTTTTTGATTAACAATAGTTTCCATATCATGCTCTAATTGAATCCCTGAGTCTTTTGAAAATATAGAAAAATTATCAACTTTTAAACGTCTCTTATCCTTCTTAATTAAGCTAGTTAGATTAATAGATAGGTCGTACTTAGTATCTTCTAGATCCTTAAATTTAAATGCTTCCTTATTTTTTATAATATATCTCATTTCATGGTCAAGTAACCTGCCTGCATTAGTCTTAAGCAGAAGAGCGCTATACAATTCATACTCCATAAATAATTGGTCAAATAAACCTTTTTTTGTTTGAACTTTAGCGTTAGTATTCAATTTAACTTCTTTAGATACAGCACTAGCTTTAGTGTCATACTTCACCTTCATATCATTAAATTCTATATAACCGGAATCATAAGAAATACTAGCATCAGTGGATAAACCATCAAGAAAATTAGCAAACTTTTTAGCGCTGGTTTTAATTTGAGCCTCTACTGAGAAATCTATTCCAGAAGGGAGAGATGAGAATGCGTATAGCATACTCACCGGCACTATTCTGGGCTTTGCTTGGGTTACACTAGTTTTCACCACATAATTTACGCTATATTCTTGAGGTATATTATTAAGTAAATCGTCTAAACTCTCATAGTATTTTGACTTCACAAAAGTAACTTTAGCTTTTTCATACTGCTTATCGTAATATTTTTCTTTATTAATTAAGTCTAATATTTCCACTTTATCACTAGATACCGCAATACCTGATGTATAGTTAATAATCTCTATAGGATCTTTTAAGCCCTTTAATGTTTTAAATAAATTATATGAAAGAGGGATATTAGCAGCTATGTGATAATTGCTAATCCTAATTAAAGAACCAAACCCATTTTTTACTGGCTTATATGCGGCTGTAATATCACCACTATAATCTACGTACAACTTCTGTAAGAGTAAATCATAACCAAAAACTACAGGTGAGTTATATGTTATTTCAGCACTTCTACTTTCCTCATGCCAATTATTTACTTCAAAAGAAATTTTGTAAGGAAAACCAGTGGGAACCACTCTATCAAATGCTACATAGTAATCACTATTATCTGCACCTTTTATTAGAATTTTCTTAGCGGCATATTTTGCATTTAATTCACTGGCTATCTGATCAGTAAGATACCACCAAGCAGCAGACATCGCTAAAATTATCAATACCACAAGGAAAAATACAATTCTAATTAGCTTCATTTGATTTATTTATTATATTTGAGTAGTGCCTTCCTAGAATTCTTACATTCCATGTCCACAGGGCTATAACAACTATAAAAATTACCAATAAGTAACTTATAACAGAATCAAAACTTGCAATTGGCGCGATAATAAAAATGGAAGACTGTATAAATGCACCAAGTGATTTACCAAACTTCAAGCCAATTACTTCTACTGCAGCTTTGCCTTTAGTTTTTAATTCAATTGAAAGGGGAATATATGCCATTTCTTTGGTGGAATCAAAAAGTGAATATTTAGTAGCTTTGCTCAGAATATTCTGAATTGCTCCAATTAAAACAGCTGCATAGATTGGATTTATCAAAGCATCGGTAAAATCAAAATAATGACCAACTAAGACAAAGGAGAAAAATATCAGACCAGTGGTTGCAATCATTACTGGTGTTACTAGAGCCGCCGTTGTCCAGGTGAAGTTTCGGATAATATTACTCCCTATTATCATAAATGTAACACAAGAAATTCCCATCCAAATATTAAACTTCCCCATGAAATTGATGTAATCAATAGTATTGGGGTATAATTGGCTAACTTTTGATTTCCATGGGCCTTCTAGAATATTAATTAGCAAACCATAACAAAGGACTAATACAACTATGTGACCTATATAGCGAGATTTCAGAACTAACTTGATGCTATCTATAAAAGATAGAGAGGTTTTTGTATTTTCAGCCATTCTAATAAACCCAGAACTTTTTAAAACATAGTGATCAATGAATCTATACAACATCATTGCTATAATGCCCGAAAAAATTATAGTATTCATTATAGGTTTTAAAACCATTTCACACTGATAACTGATATCTGTGGCAAACGCTTCAATATTTGCATCGCTTGAACCTGACAAACTTGAAAAGCTAACTAATACATTACCAGCTAAAACTAAACCCAAGTTACCTATCATACCTAAGAAGGGGTAAAATCTTTTGGCTGAATCAGTATCAAAAATGTGATTAGCATATTGCCAGAATAATAGGTTAATAACTACGGCGCTCCATAACTCACAAAAAACATACATCACTGCATAGCTCCACTTGCCAGCTATTTTAATAAACCATTTTAGATTTGGATATAGCTCTATTGCATGATTTATTGTCTCATTAGATGGATGGAGGTGATCCTGCTGTGGAAAAATAAAATAGGTAAACACGAAAAAAAATAAAAGAAATGATGATACAATGATATAGAACAACTTATCGTATGAAAAAATATTACTTAACTTGACGTAAATAAGAGTAAATATAATTGTTGATGGCAGCACTAGCCATAGTTTAAGAAAACTTATTACCTCTGCTCCAATATTTGGAACAACTAGACTATCCTTAATAGAACGCAGCGCTCCGAAGTTAAACAAAACACACATCATCATCAGGCCTAATGGAAGAAACAACTTCACTTCTGACTTCTTTATTGGCCAGAATATATCTTTTAATTTCTGAGAATTAATTCTAAAGGAAAAAAGTGACATTAATATTTTGCTGAAAAGTCTTTTAAAGTCAGTGTATTAACAACCCTTTGCAATACCAAGTAGTTCTAAACGATGCACTATATGATGTCAATACAAACTGCATATATTCTATGTATAATTTAATGATATAAATTACTTTTGTGTTGGTATTTAATTATTGACTATAGTGTTTTTAGACGCAATACTGGTTCGACTTAGATTCTCTAGTATATTGTGTTGTGGTTATTAGCAAAAAAAAGTTCATAATAGTCTGGCTATTTGGGTGGATGAGTGGATTTACCATTATGCTCAGCGGATATACCTTAAATTACTGGTTATCATTTGAAAAAGTCGATATTCGAACTATCGGGCTTTTTTCCTTAATTTCAGTTCCGTATGCAATTAATTACACCTGGGCACCAATATTTGACTCTAAAAGAATACCACTACTCAGTGCAGTATTTGGTCATAGACTTTCATGGATAGTATTAATACAGGTATTTTTAAGTATGGCTGTGTACTTAATGAGTACATTCGAACCTAATTCAGACCTTGCACCTATAGCTATATCAGGTTTTTTAATTTCATTTTTTGCTTCAGCTCAAGATTCAATATTGGGAGCACTCAGAACTGAATTAGTAGACAAAAGAAGCCAAGGAATTATCTCAGGTTGGTACGTATTTGGTTATAGAATTGGCATGTTAGTTTCTACTTCAGGGGCAATATTTATCTCTCAGTATATTAAATGGAATCTTATTTATGAACTATTTAGCTTAGTGATCTTTTCTTTTCCTATAATATTGATTGTATTTTCTAAAGAGCTTTCGTCGCTCAATATCAGAGATGAATTTCATTTGATTAATAAGAGCACTCAAAGCAGAAGTTATTTTGAGAAAGCATATAACCTAATTGCTCAAATTCTTAAACCGGTAGGCCATAAAAAATATATATTACTAGTAATTCTATTTTTAATATTCTACAGATTGCCAGACAATTTTATCATGATGATGATAAATCCATTTTTAC
>JAAFHP010000104.1 GCA_013298405.1 Alphaproteobacteria bacterium
TTAGCAGAGGATTTAGATATTCTCATTAAGGTTAATAAGGATATAAACCACACTACTATGCTAAATGATGAATTTATAAGTTTTATAACGGCTCTATTTGGTAAAGAGCCATACACTAAGAGTGGTTGATTATGTCAACAAATACCAACCCTAGTTAGGAGTTGGTGATTGCAAGAAAATGTTATTCACTTTCATCTTATTCTGTTTTGTAAGGTGAATAATTAATTCTTGAAATAGTCCATCTTTTATTACCTTAGAAAAATTATCACTTTGTTCTTTTTTAACTTTTGCTGCTACTTGTTTATCAAAATTGATTTTCTTAATAACAATAAAGTGTGCAACATTATCAACTATGATTACTTTAGAAGCTGAGTTTTTTTCAGTGGATACCATTTCTCCAATAAGTTCTGGAGGTATTCTTTTTTCTTGATCAAAATTTGCTCTTACAAAAGCCATATCACGTTTAACTGACAGACCATCAACGTTATCAGTGTTTGTTAAAATAGTATCTCTAATATTATTAATACGCTGAGTATTTGATAAGATCAGATTTTGTTTTTGAATTGTTGATTTTATCTGCTCTTTTACTTCATCAAATTGAAGGTTTTTACTCGGGGTTATTGATTTTATAGCAATCAAATATATTTCAGATTTTTCGTGCAGTTCAATTGGATACGATACTTCTTTATCCGCAAGCTCAAACACCATATCAGCAATATCATCAAGCCCTGCTGTTTTTCCAGAACTAATATCTGTGAAGTTAACACTATCAGAATGATTAATTGTAAAATTATGTTTATATGCTATCTCTGTCAAATTCATACCAGCTGATACATCTTCCTCTAATTTTTTTGCTAGGTCATTTGCTAAATCAATCAATTTTTCAGAGATAAGTTGCTCTTTAATTTCTTTCTTGGCTTCATTATATTTTTTTGTCTCAAATTCACTTTTATAGTTTTCGTAGTAGTTTTGAATATCACTTTCACTGATTTTGATGCCTTTTTGTAGGTGATTTTTATCTATCTTAATATAATCAAAACTCCTTTGTTCCTCGACTACAAATGAATCTCGATTATCCTTGTAATAATGTTCTAAGTCCTCAGTAGACACCTCCTTTTTAGAGTAATTTGTTGGTTGATAGTTTAGGTCGTAAGAGTAAATATCTGCAAATCTAGTTTCAGACATATAGTTAACTATATTTTCTGTCATTAGGGATGGTATAATAAAGCTATTTCTTAGTGTTTCGATAAGAGTAGAATAAATAAGATTATTTTTTAGTGAGTTTAAATATTCTTCTTCTTTCATTGGTGAGTTATTAAAAGATGTTTTGAAAATATTAATATCAAATTGTCCTTTATTATTTTTAAAAAAGGGTGATTCTTTTATATAAGCAATTACTTTATCATCACTAATATCTAGTTCATAAATGTTAGATAGATATTTTAGCATTGAATCCTTAATTAAATTCCTTAGGACGATATTATTTACATCTAATTCAGCGATATCTTCGTCACTTAAATTGATTCCATTTTGTTTTTGAATAGTGTCAATCTCTCTGACTCTGGCCGTATTAAATTCTTCAAAGCTGATAGAATCAGTACCAGAAAAGGTTGCGACGTCTCCTTGACTGTTTCCTCCAATAAATTGTGCGCCACCGAAACCTACGAAGCTTAGTGCTATTAATGCAAGTAATATTCTAACAAATCTACTATTAGCGCTATCCCTAAATTTAGTTATCATAAAAATTGATTTACTTATTATTTAATGAAAATAAAATAGTGATCTAACTAAATTACTGCAAGTAAATTCTCCTATGAAACAATTGATTATAGCAAACTGGAAAATGAGTGTAAGTTTTGATGAGGCGACATCTTTGTTAAAACGCCTCGATATTGCAAATTCAAGCAATGAATTAATTATAGCTCCTCCAGTACCATACTTATCTCATTTATCAACTATATTAAAAAATGCAAAATTATGTTCTCAAGATATCAGTGTATATAAAGGTTACGGCGCATATACTGGAGAATTTTCAGCATCAGTACTGAAGAGTGTAGGAGTAGAGTATGCTATATTAGGTCATAGTGAAAGGAGAGGTTATTTTGAAGAAGCAAATATCACAGTAAGAAAAAAAGTAGAAAATTGCATAGACGGGAACATTATTCCTATAGTTTGTGTGGGAGAGAGTATTGAAATTAGAAGAAGTGGGCAGTATAAAGATTTTGTATTAAATCAACTGCTTGAGTCGCTTCCTAGCTCAAGCAACGGACAAATCATAATAGCTTATGAACCAGTGTGGGCCATAGGTTCAGGCTTAACGCCAAGCATAGATGAAATAAAAGAAATTTCAGATGTGTTACATAGCAGTAAAGAATTGGAGTCAGTTGCAAAAGATTCTTATATAGTGTATGGTGGATCTGTAGGGGCAAGAAATATCGTACAAATCCTAGAGATTAATGGAATTCATGGAGTGCTCATAGGCTCTGCTTCAACAAGACCCGACGAGTTGAGTAGTATATTAGATAGAATATTTTGACGGATTAGAGAAAATGCTTAATACATTGTTGTTCATTCATTTAGTAATCGCCTTATTATTAGTTGCAGTGATACTGCTCCAAAAGACAAGCACAGATGGTTTAAGTGGGATTGGAGGTGGCTCAGGTAATATGGGACTTATTAGTGGTAGGTCAGCGGCCAGCTTTTTGCATAAATTAACTATAATACTTGGTATACTGTTCTTCGTTAATGCTGTTATGCTCGCCAACCTTTCTTCTAAGGTAAACAAAGGTATTGCAAACAAAATAGAGCAAACTACAGAGGACATTCTAACAGAAGAAGAGCCAGCAACTTCACTGCCAATAGCTAAATAATTATATAATCCCGAATGAATAACATAGTTAAAGTTAACAATATCTCTATTGCCAATAATTTGCCATTTACGCTAGTAGCTGGTCCTTGCCAAATAGAGTCTGTGGATCACTCATTGTTTGTGGCAGAGAAGGTAGCTAGTATTTGTAAGAAACTTGACATACCTTTTATCTATAAGTCTTCATTTGATAAGGCTAATCGGACTTCAGCTAAAGCGCAAAGAGGCGTTGGACTAGACAATGGATTAGAAGTTTTAGCTAAAGTTAAAGCAAAAATTGGTTGCCCGGTGCTGACTGATATTCATAATGATTATCAATGTAAACCAGTAGCAGAAGTAGTAGACGTGCTGCAAATTCCAGCATTTTTATGTAGACAAACGGATTTGTTAGAAGCGGCAGCCAAAACTGGAAAAGTAGTTAAGGTTAAAAAGGGACAATTCTTAGCACCTTGGGATATGAAGAATGTTTACGATAAACTAGTGCATTTTCATGCAAAAGGTATAATCCTTACAGATCGTGGCACATCATTTGGGTATAATACGCTTATCTCAGATATGAGGGGACTTGCCATCATGGCAGAAACAGGGGCGCCAGTTTTTTTTGATGCAACTCATTCGGTCCAGCAACCAGGGGGTATAGGCTCAGCAAGCGGTGGACAAAGGCAGTACGTAGAGTTGCTAGCTAGATCAGCAATTGCTGCAGGTGTTGCTGGTGTGTTTATAGAAGTGCATGAAGATCCTGATAATGCACCCAGCGATGGACCATGCATGCTTAAGCTTGATACACTTGAAAAGACTTTGTCGAATCTTAAGAAGTTTGATCAGGTACGTAAATCTTCATTACAAACTTGATTTGGAATTTAATTGCCTTATCATTAGACCCTCCAAATAAATTCATCATGACCAAATTGGTTCATAATAATCCCATAATAGGGACTATCTTGGCACTTTTACTTTTTTGTAATATATAATTTTAATCTAAATTAAAATTAGTTGCAAATCTTATAAATAAAATTATATTAATGATATAATTATTAACATTTATTTATATGACGCTCTATTATAACTCTAAAATAAAATATACTTATATTAATTTACTACTGTTAACTCTGATTTTATCTATTTCTTTGTCTTTTAAAGTCTGTGCTTTTGATAAAGCAGACAGTGTAGTTGGCTTAGGGGTAGGGCTCGTTCCTTACCATCTGCCGGATATGAGTAGAAGTGCTGGTCCATTTGCACCACAAGATAAACCTACTGTTGTCGTTAAAGTTGGCGAGAAGAATGC
>JAAFHP010000105.1 GCA_013298405.1 Alphaproteobacteria bacterium
TAACTGAATTTATTTTATCTTCAGAAATACCCTTTAAGCACCAAACAAGACTGATGCTAGCATTATCTTTAGCTTATGCATCAAACTATAAACCTGACGCTGAATTAGTAAAAACATCAAAAAAGATTCTCTCAAAAGAGGATTTCGCAAGAAGTCAAATAATTGGGCATTTTCTTCAGATCGCTGAAGGAATAGATGGACCAGTATTTTCTACACCTTCCTTTTCAATAAGATCAAATAATAATTTTCTTGAAATTGACTGTAATGAAATTTTGCCACGAGTTACTTTTGAAAAAATCTGCAATCGCTTAAAATCTATTGCATACGCCAGAAAAATATACTCTAATTAAGAAAAATTAAAAGGTAGTTTTATGCTGCAAAACACAGATCAAGCCTACGGCTTAATAGCCAGAATTTTTCATTGGTTAGTCTCTATACTAATTTTCACCTTGCTTATAGTAGGATTTTACATGACATCACTGGAACCTACAGAGGATACATTCAAAATTTATGGTATGCACAAAGCATTCGGATGCACTGTATTTGTACTGGTATTACTTAGAACCTTATGGCGCATCACGAATAAATATGTACAACCACCGACTGATCTCCCAGAAGTACTAAAAATTGCTGCTGTTTCTGCCCATCTTCTGCTGTATGTACTTATGCTTGTTATGCCAATGAGTGGTATGCTAATGAGTTTATTTGGCGGACATCCTATTTCCTATTTTGGCCTTTTTACGATTGATGCTTTTGAAAAAAATGCAGAACTTGCGGCTAATTTTAAAAACACTCATGAAACAACAGCGTGGCTACTGGTTATTCTTATCACCCTTCATGTTCTAGCTGCTATTTATCATCACTTTATCAGAAAAGATAACGTGCTACTACGTATGCTTAAGCAAAAATAAGGTATCGCTGAGTTCAGTAGATCCAGGCTCCAGGGATATATAGCAACTAAGAATCGCTGCTAAAACTCTGTGCACATATATAGTAAATCCGCATTGTAATGGAGGCAATCTAGATATCTAGATTATCTTCAACTACCGAACCAAGACCTGCTAATCCCACCCCTTCACCACCACCGACAACTGAATCCAATTCAGGCCCTACTATTGTATATGGCGTAGAATTGATTGTAAGTTTTGCTTTTGGCTCTACTAAATGATCTGATACAGATATTTCTCCATTTGGCGCAACAAATACATATGGTTTTGCACTATCAATAATAAATTTAATTACCGCACTTTCTTTGGTCATAGCACCAATATGTCTATTTAGAGATGCCATTTCTTCAATATTTCTAATATTGATATGCTTTGCTCCAATACTTACACTAAATTCACCAAAGAATTTCTTGTTACCATCCCCGAGTTCAATTGTAAAAACTTGAAAATTACCCAGTCCATCTCTTGCAATTGCTCCTGAAGATACAACTTCTACATCCCTTACTTTACCAGAATTATTCTGACCATCAGTAAACACTATCATGGCATGATGACTATACTGAGCAGCACTTACCATTATTCCATCTACCACTCTTTTCATACTGTCATATAGTGCTGTATAGCCACCGTCAACACTCAAACCTCGTAGTATGTTATTAATTGTACTACTATCATGTGCCAGGCTTCCTTCAATCCTATAGATTGCTGTTTCTATCGTACCAGAAAATTTAGTGACGCGAAGAGTAATTTTATGCCCCAAACTTGATATTTCCTCTAAAGTATTTTTTACTTGCGCTCTATATTCTTTGCCCACACCGTCCAAACTTTGACTATTATCAAGCACTAAATCAATACATATCCCATGCTTGCTAAGATCTACTGAAACCTTTTCACCTTGACCATGTGTAATCATAGCAATCGGTTTTAGGCCTTTAGCCATTTTTTGAAATATGACTGGCGCTATTCTTGTACCTACAAATTCTTGCAGAGCCGTTATTGGCATACGGTAACACCCATCTTCTCCTGGCATGATTGATGGTACTAGCATAGAGCTTGCATCAATTGGCAATAATTTACTCATCGCAAGATATTGCTTAATCGCAGATACATTGATCATTGTTGTGATTCCCGTGAGATCATCTTTGACAATAAAAGCATTTGGTAGTGATGGACCATCAAAATCTTGCAACCTATCTAGTCCTATGGAACCTCGCCCATAATACAAATCAGCTAAAACACCTGGGTGTGCCATCAACATTTTTAAAATTCCTGCATATAATTCAGCATTCTTTTTGACTAAGAATTTAGAAGAAAAAGCATTTCTATATGTTACAATCCCTGATTCCCTACTAACAGCTTTACCTACTCCCACATTATCTTCTATCCAGCTTAACAATCCAAGATCACCTCCCACACGCGCTTGTGGAAGGACGACGAGGCTTCTTTCATCATCTATTGCTTCTACATCTGCTGGCCCAGCTGAAGCTTCTTCTTTTGCTTCTTTGCGCTCATAAGGCTCACGCATTACCGGAATTTCTATGTCCTGAATTTGTTGACCACCTACAACTTCCTTCACGCTCACTGCTCTCCAAATACTGGCTGCAAATTTTACCGGTACTGTAAACATTGATACAAACACTCCCAGCGTGGCTTCAGTAGCCTTAAAGACTATATTTCCAAAACTATCTACAGATCTAACTTCTACCCCTCCTCTGCCTAAGACTTCAAATGTTGCTTGTAATTCTGCAACTCTAGGATCTTCCATTTTTGGTGCTGGTTTTTTCGACATTTTTAAACTCTCCGAAAACTAAGTGTTACTATTAATTGTGCTTCTTTAGTTCAGAATAATTGTTGGTTAATCTTTGTCAATATTATTTTCTATTTCTTTAGGCATTTTTGAATTAACTAATTTTCTGTAATGTTTTTTTATTGGATCAAGCTCATAGGCACCTTCATAATCATCACCCAAGTCTGCAATTTTCTGCAAATAAAAATTCATTTGCTCTATTTGGTTTTCTGAAGGATTTATATGAGATTTTTCAGAACCTTCTTGCTCCAAATCTATATATGACATTACTTCTTTCTTTGCAATATCAAGATACTTCTTGATATTCATTAATGTTTTTGCAATTTTTGGAATATCTTCTGGCTTCATAACCAAAAGAGCAACGGCTAAAATTAATAAAATCTCAAATAATGACATTAACTAAGCTTGTTTAAGTAATTCAACATTTCCACCAAAGGCTGTTAGGTTAATTGTTGTAGTCTTCTCAGTCATAAACCTTAGCAAATAATTAGGCCCACCAGCTTTAAAACCGGTACCAGACTTGTTTTGACCACCAAAAGGTTGCGACTCAACCTTAGCTCCAACAATTGACCTATTTGCATAGATATTACCAACTTTCACTCTTGCTCTGATATATTCAATTTTCTCCTCAATTCGCGAGTGGATTCCAAAAGTCAGTCCAAAGCCGCTATTGTTTATTTCATCTATTACTTTATCTAAGTCCTTAGCGCTATATTTGGTAATATGTAGAATTGGGCCAAACTTTTCATCAGAAATGTCATTAATTGAGCGCACTTCAATTATATGTGGATAGAAGAAATGACCATCTTTTAAAACCGCATTTTGAGGGTGTTCATAGACTGCAAACCCTTTGTTCTTCATATTTTGTATATGAGCCTCAAGCATATCCCGTGATTTTTGATCAATTACAGGACCAATATCAACTGCAAAATCAGATGTGTCTCCTATCTTCAAAAGCTCCGTAGCGCCTTTGATCATCTCAAGTAACTTATCATAAATTTCTTCCTGCACATATAACATACGAAGAGCAGAGCACCTCTGACCAGCGGAGTAAAAAGACGACATTAAAACATCATCCGTCACTTGCTCTAGTAGCGCAGAACTATCAACTATCATCGCATTCTGCCCTCCAGTTTCAGCAATTAGCGGAACAATTACGTTATGTCGCGATGATGCCAAAAGCGAATTTATTGAGTGTGCTGCCGTACAAGAACCAGTAAAAGCTACTCCTGCTATTCTTTGATCAGCAATAACATGCTCACTTATGGTAGAAGATGCAGTAATTACTAAATGCAATGCAGTTTTAGGAATTCCTGCTTTA
>JAAFHP010000106.1 GCA_013298405.1 Alphaproteobacteria bacterium
GCTGCACAGACGATAATTGCCTCTCATCTCCCGCTAATATAATATTACATTTGTTTCCAGCTACCACTCTTAGCAGTTCCTGATAATCATCATTACCAACCATACCAGCTTCATCTAAAACTATTAAGCTTCCTTTAGGTAATTCAAACCTTCCGTTATAATGCTTAAATAGCATTCCCTTGACAGTATCATTATTTGCATACCCTCTTGCAGCAAGTTCGCCCCTTGCTTTATGCGTCGGAGCAAGCCCTATTACATTTAAGCCTGCTGCCTCGGCTATAGTGGCCACCTTACCTAGCACGTGCGACTTACCTGTTCCAGCTCGACCACGTAGCACTCTTACCCCGCTCCTAGTAAACAACACATGTGATAACGCCTCATATTGTTCCTGAGTTAATTGGCCGCTATTTTTGACTTCCTCAAGCATTGCAGTTGCTAGACTCATCTGCTTGTATGAGCCTTTAATTAAGACGTTCCCTTCCTCTGCTACATAACCGCTAAGCCTTAATATCTTCTCTTCTTCTTTTCTGATATCTCTAGTAGTGTAATACCCACTCTCCTTGCCATCTTCTTCATATAATACAATAAGTGATTTATCTGCTAGAGCATCTGCTACCAAAGCCTCTCTTTTTTCCTTGTCAGGCACTATCTTGGTTGCCCTCATTAAATCATTCTCGCTAAATACCGACATATGCCTGCTCACATAACGCAGTAAATCCTCTCCAGAAGATAAATTTTCAATGTTAGCCTGCATCCTTTCTTCATTGCGCAATACAGCAGCATTCATTACGCTTCTCATTCGCACAGGCCCTATATGCTCCTGCGTGATTTCTCTTGGCAAATCTACCTTTAGGTCAAGGCCATACACTTTAAAACATTCATTCTGTATATTTGTGTATGTAATGTGATCTTTGGTTTCTTCTACTACTCTTCGATTTACCACTTTTGGCTGTAAGTCACTTGCTTTTAATAATTCAAAACCTAATCCGTCTTTTCTAAATCTTCTTGTTGTTACTAGTAAATGTGCATGCCAATTAGCTTCATCTTCATCTGGTTCATGTATGTCAAGTTGCACTCCTAATCCTTCTTTTACCCATCCTTTATATTCTATGAACTTAAGGGCAATTTCTTTTTTCATCTCTAACGTCACTTCTTCTTCCTTCGGTAACGCTAATACCCATTCTACATATAACTGGCTATCTTTGCGCTTTTCACAACTTTCTACCTCGTTTGCTAAATTCGATATATCTTTAAATTTTCTATCAACATAATCAGGTAATAATACTTCATGAAAAACATTACCTCCTTGTTTGGAATAATTAAACACCACTCCATCTTTTAATGACAGTATCCTACTCCTGGCATTATATGCACTGCTATTACAAGCATGACCATTGCTGCTGCGACTTACATATCTTGATTTTACAAATCCTATTGCCATCTATAACTACCAGTTCTTCAAAATAACAATTATTACTCTATTTTCAAACAACATACTTTCATTTATTAACACCAATATTAATATTCTTCTTTGAAAAAGCAAGTATTGGTACAATACATCTTGCGTATAACACTATCCTATCGGATGAGTTGTTATAACTTTATCACAATTCAATAAAATAGTTTTGTTTTTGCATATAATCAGTACGATTAGTGTATATTTTATTTGGTGTGGTAGGCTACGGGGTATATAATGTTTGTATAAGAAGTTTAATTTATAAACTAACATTATATACACAGATATGAAAACCGTTGAAGAAAAGAAGATTAAATTAGAACAGAAGAAGAGCCGTCTTGCAGCAGAAGAAATGCGCCTTAAATTAAAAGAACGCAAAGCTCGTACTCGTCATTTAATCGAATTAGGCGGTCTGGTTGTAAAAGCTGATCTTCATTACTTACCTAATAACACTCTATATGGAGCATTATTATCTCTTTCTGAAAAACTTGACAAAGACAGCAATATTAGACATGAGTGGACTGAAATTGGTAAACAAAAACTTCAGCAAGAAACTAAGCTATTTACTCCTGTTATTATTAAATTCAACGATATACCAGAAAAAGAAATACGTGATTCAATCCGCTCTCATGGTCTTAAATGGCATAAGTTTAGGTCTGAGTGGTACGGCAACGTTAATAATATTGAATCACTAAAAAATATACTTAAAAATATAAAACACTCTATCGAAATACTAAATACTGATAATACAACTAATTAATTGAACAATTAAATGAACCCAAAGAAGGAGACTATTATGAATAATTATGACTTTATTGAATATACAGCTAGACGTTTTGGCATTGACGAATCAGTCGCTGAAACTTTCGTAGACATGTTCGCTCAGAGCTTGCAAGAACTAATTGCCTCTGGTCAATCTGTTAAAATAGATCAGATTGGTGAGTTTAGGTCATTGGCACTATTTCCTCAAGGACTAGACCACCATAACAATATCGCCCTTGCTAAAGCTAGCAAGCGTAATATAATACAATTTAAACCTAGTCATACACTTGTGGGTGAATAAACTACTAAAAAAGGAGAGTTTTATGAAAAAATATTTCAGTGTAGGAATTCTTGCGATGATTTTCACGTTTAACGTAACTCATGCATACGATATCACACAATCAATAAACAATGATGTCAATTATTGTAAAACTATAAAGAATGACAGGCTTTTTGAACAACAAATGATTAACGAAGGTAAGTTAAAAGAAACAATCTCAAAATTACAGAAATGCGCCCTCATCTTACCATTTATCTGTTAAAATTAACTAAATAAAACTATGACCAGAAATTACTTCAGCATTATTAAAACCCATTATAAGCTAATATCCTCATTAATATGGATATCGATATTAGTAATTTTTTGGCAAACCATATATCACTGCTCTAATATCATTCTTAGCGATATAAGTGAAAATATAATCATACTTAAATCCTTGTTTTTTTTGCAGGTATCATCCTTTGCTCTACCTGTAATAACTTTAAAAGGTTTTAAAAAAATCTTTGGTTATAACAATATTATTTACAGGACTTACTCAGAAGAAAAAATTGCTAATTCAAAGTTTCTTAACGCATTGGATAGTACACTTGATGGTGAAAAGCTATTGCCCCTTGTCGTAATTATAAGTATGATCATTTATTACTTTTTGCCAGATTATGGAAATAGTTTCTTGCTTCAACTACAATATATTTTTACTCATAGTTTTTATATGATTTTTTTATTAAATCCTGGGATTCTAACAGGATTGATAGTCTTGGGTTATCTATTTGTTCCTGACCTAATGTTCGTAATACTATGCTGGACCGTTATAATAGTGTTATCTATTTTTGCTATAAATTTTCCACTAATCTTTGGAATAATTTTAGTATTAAATTTTATTTGGCCATAAGGCTTTTGGTTTTAAAGACATTTTGAACATAAAAAATATAACTTATTTTACTGTATATGATCGCTCGCTATATTCTTTTTTTAGCTAAATACTCCAATCTTTTCCTTTTAATATTTTTTGCATTTAATCTTTGTTTATGCATTGCATATTCCATTCACTATTTGTTAAACTCCAATTTTTTACTCTTGTTGTTAATTCAACCATTTTTATTTGTTTCTATGCTGTCCTGCTATACTTTGCTAAAATTTAAGGTCATTAGCTACAATACTAAAATAGAAAAAGTTAAACAATTTCTTAAAAAGAATACAGTAAGTGATGGTGTAATATTCTTTAGTTTTATTTCTAACAACTTGGAAGAGAATTATTGTGAACTTGTGGTTACTAAAGGCTCCAAAGCAGAAGAATTACTTGAAGCAACAAATATTGAATTTGTAAAAAAATGGAAAGCAAAGTAATCGCCAAATTCCATTCTCAATAGTTTGCAACAAAAACCGAAGATAATAACCTAAAATACATTAAATACCGATTAATAAAATATAAAAGCTTATAACCCAAGAAACAACTCTTTATACTCAAATTATGACAAAGGCATTATTTACACTAAATCAAACGACCAGATATGATTAAAAGAACTTTTTCTTTCCTTATAACTTGGATTCTAGTTTTTCAGTT
>JAAFHP010000107.1 GCA_013298405.1 Alphaproteobacteria bacterium
CCAAGACTTCAAATACGTAAGTTTTTCTACTTCTGGATATTGTTTTTTGAGTAGCTCGCCCACAGGCCAGCCCACGCTCGACATCTCCATATTGTTGCCGTCAGGGGAGATAGTAGCAGTTTCTATTCGGAAAACACGCTCACGATTGGGAACGAAAATATCATAGCTTAGTTCTTCTTTTGCCCAAACCGCAATGAGGAAAAATAAGGAAATGCCCAAGACTAAACCGAAAAGATTGATGAAAGAATAGCCTTTCTTATTGGCAAAACTGCGGAAAGCGATTTTGAAGTAATTTTTAAACATGGTTTTGTTTTTATTTCGTTTTGAAATGAATTTCAGTCTTTCAATTTCTTAAATACATCAGTAGATACCCAATATATATCTCTTTGACTGGCATAAAAGAGATATTTGCCATCAGGACTAACATAAGGGCAGAAATCATCAGTTTCGGTGTTAATTGTGCTTCCTAAACTCTTTGCGGGAGTCCAAGTCCCATCTTGTTTACGGAAACTTACATATAAATCTCCACCACCAAGCCCTCCTGTGCGATTTGCCGAAAGTACGAGGTATGATTCATCAGGAGCTACAAAAACATCAGCTTCGTATTCGCTGGTATTTATTGCTGCACTGAGTTTATTGGCGGGCTGAAAATTTCCGTACTCAAATTCAGAGGAATAAATATCATAATTGTTTTTTCCTTCATTATCTTGTTTATTAGATGAAAAGTACATTTTACCATTTTTTGTAAATGAAATGTAATATTCATTCTTACTTGAGTTAATATTCTTCCCTGCATTTTTTGGTTCAGACCATTTTCCAGCCTGACGCTCGACATACCAAATGTCATAATCTTTTTTGAGTCCAGTGCCAGAGAGAGGTCTATTGGAGATGAAAAATAACTTCTTATTATCAGGTGTTAGAAAAGGGTCATTGAAACTATATGATTTGTGGAAGAGAATTTTTTTAGGAGAACTCCATTTTCCATTTTCAAATTTCATCATTCGTGTTTCCGTTTTGCCCCATATTTCTACACTGTAGTAAAACTCAGTTCCATCGTTAGAGAAAACAGCTCCGAATTCAAACTCGTCTTCTAATGAAATCTTGCCAGATGCAAATATTTTAGGGGTAGAATCAGGCGGTATTTCATTGAAATATTTTGGGTCTGGCTTAGATTGACCAAAAGATAAATAGAACCCTAAAATGCCAATTATGAGAATAAAATTTATCATAACTTTAAATATTTGAGATTGTTAGACTTTGTTTGAATTTCTCACTGGTTCAAGCGTACTTACTGGTTCAAGCGTACTTACTGGTTCAAGCGTACTTACTGGTTCAAGCGTTACACTTGCACCCAAAAAGGATTCAAGGCTGTGCCTTGCACCAGTGAAAACTATTCCGAGCGCAGCGACTTTACAGGATTTGCCAATGCCGCTTTGATGGCATGAAAACTTACTGTCAAAAGTGCAATCAACACAGTTAAGAATCCAGCCAAGACAAAAACCCACCATCCAATATCAATACGATATGCAAAGGTTTGTAGCCATTGATTGATAAAGAACCACGAAATCGGAACTGCAATAGTAAATGCAATAAATACCAATGTTATAAAATCTTTTGATAACAAAAGGGTAACAGCAGAAACAGAAGCACCCAAGACTTTTCTAACTGCAATTTCTTTCGACCTCTTTATAATTATAAAAGAGGCTAAACCGAAAAGCCCCATACAAGCAACAACAATAGATAAAGCAGAGAACAGGACAAAGATTTTCCAAGACATTTCTTCTGAACGATATTGCTGATTAAACTTATCATCTAAAAAGAAATATTCAAAAGCATTTTCAGGAAATATCTTGTTATATAAGTTTTGAATAGTTGCTATTGTGTTTTTTACATCACCATTTATTGACACTGTTAAATAATCCTGACTCCAAGGGATATAGTAGATGATTATAGGGTTATTTACGTGCTTCAGCGACTGCTGATGAAAATCTTTGATAACACCAATGATAGTTTTAGTTTCAGTAACTCCTGTAACTAATTCTTGATTGATAGCTTCTTCTGGGGTTTTTATGTCCAATAATTTAAGTGCAGACTCATTTATAATAACAGCACTACCAAAATCGCTGACTCTCTCTTTTGAAAAATTTCTGCCAGCCAGAATATGCAAATCATAGGTTACTAAGAAGTCCTCATCAACTGCCAATATACTTAATGACTTCCTAACACTTTCATGTTCACTTTTTTTTCTAAATTCATTTGTCCAAAATATCTGTTTGCCAGGAACTTCTGAGGAAGCAGTAATCTTGTTTACTGTAGAATTAGATTTTACTTCATGCTTAAAATAATTCATTTCATTCGTGAAACTATTACTATGAATAATTTTAGGAGACCTGATAACAATTTTCTCATTTATGTTCATACCTAAGTCTTGATTTCTCATAAACTTAAGCTGTTGATAAACGATGGAGGTGGCAATAATTAATACGATTGATGCGACAAATTGAAAAACAACCATTGTTCTTCTTAATTGAATGCTACGCAGAGTTTCTTTGATGGCTATTAAGGAGTTAAATGAAGAAATAACAAAAGCAGGATAAATAGCAGACAGGAAAGTACCTAATAGCATAGCAGATAAAGATATCATCCAAAAAATAGGTTGCCCTACCATATCAAATGCCATCTTTTTACCAATTAGCTGATTAAAATAGGGTGTAACAATGATAAAGAGAATTGTTGCGATAATGATTGATATTGTTATAAGAATTAATGATTCAAATAGAAATTGTTTAATTAACTGATTTCTGGTTGAACCCAAAATTTTTCTTACCCCAACTTCTTTGGCTCTTTCTGTGGCTTTCGCAGTAGAGAGATTTATATAATTGAGCCATGCAATACCAATGATGAAGAAAGAAATAATCAGTAGGAATGAAACAATCCTGTGGTCGCTATTAACATCAGCTTCATCACGTATATGAGAATGCAAATGAATATCTTGTACAGGTTGTAAAATAAACTTTTCTTGGCTATTTACTCTTTTTAGCTGACTACCAAGATGAGTATCAATAATGGACGATAGCTTCTGCTCAAATACATCAGGGTCTGTTCCTTGCTTTAAGACAAGATAATTATAGAAATTTGTCCAATACCATCCACCATTTTTAAATTGCTTATTACTTAACAAATTTTTAATTGAGAAAAGAAAATCAAATTGAATATGATTATTCTCTGGAATATCCTTAAAAACACCTTCTACAATGTACTGCCCACCTTCCCACTGTGTTGTGAGTGAAATAGTTTTGCCAATAGGATTATCCTTTCCAAAATATTTCTTTGATGTAGATTCTGAAATCACTAATGAATGAGGACTTCTAAGTATTGTATTTATATCTCCTTTTACCAACGGGAAAGGGAAAACAGAGAAAAATGATGAGTCTGCATAAAAAGCCTTCTCTTCATGGTGACTAACAATTTCACCTTTTGCAGAATAATAATTTATCATTCCATCTGCTCGATGTAATCTTACAAAATTAACAACTTCTGGGAAACTTTCTTTAATAGCTGGTGCTACTTCATAATAACTAATAGCACTACTATTTTCTAACACACCACTCCTATAAATATCATGCTGAATCCTGTAGATATCAGCTGTATTAGAGTCGTAACTTAATTCATAGCTAATAAACTGAAGCAATAATAGAGATGTGGCAATCCCCACCGCAAGCCCTCCAATATTGATGAAGGAATAAACCTTGTTTCTGACAAGGTTACGAACAGCGATTTTTAAATAGTTCTTTATCATGGTTTTATCAGTTATTAAATCTGAAACAAATTAAAATCTGAAAATTAGAAATCGTAATGGCAAAACGTCTGGAATAAAATATCATATTTTTGGCACCACTGCTCATTTTACTATTCTTTTTTAGATTAAAATAATTTCAGTTTTTTTTTTATCTTTGTAAAAAATAAATATTTATGACTAAATCATTTGAAACTTGGGAATACGAAGAAGTTGAAACCACCTTTGGGCTAAAAAGAGTGT
>JAAFHP010000108.1 GCA_013298405.1 Alphaproteobacteria bacterium
AGTTCCAGAACATAACCTTGAGCATTACGCGGTAAATCTAGCACTGGCACTCCTATGTTACCACCGCATTGAAAATCAAGATTTGCACCAGAGAGAATATGAGCCATTAACGCTGTGGTTGTGCTTTTGCCGTTTGTTCCAGTTACTGAAATTATTTTAGAATTTTTATTAAGCTCTAAAAACAGTTCAATATCTGAGCTTATTTTAATGTTATTCCTTTTTGTTATTTCAAATATTTTATGACTATGAGGTATTCCAGGACTTATGTAAATTATATCTAAGTCATTCCAAGAATTATCATCGACTGGTACTAAGCAGGAGCTATCAAATTGCTTACTGAAATTGTTGCGATTAATTTCAGAATCATCCCAACAAGCTACATAATTTAGCTTTGTTTTTAGTTCTTTATAAATTGATTGTCCCGTGATACCAAGTCCAACAATTCCTACTTTATCAGTCATTTTTATAACACCTTATTACCTACATTAGCCGCTAAGCTTGCTGAAACAAATTTCTCTAAATCACCATCAAGCACGCCTCCAGTATCACTGGTTTCATAATCAGTTCTTAAATCTTTGACTAATTGGTATGGTTGTAGAACATATGACCTAATTTGGTGTCCCCAACCAATTTCAGTTTTTTCAGCATTTTGTTTGTTAATCTCGTCGTTTTTCTTTTGCATTTCAAGTTCAAATAATCTTGCTTTAAGCATACGCATCGCTTCAGCTTTATTTCTATGCTGGGATCTGTCGCTTTGACATTGGGTAACGATATTGGTTGGAATATGGGTGATTCTGACCGCAGAATCAGTAGTATTAACGTGTTGACCCCCGGCTCCTGAGGATCTGTATGTGTCTATTCTTAAGTCTTTTTCTTCGATAGTTATATCGATATTGTCATCCACTTCTGGATAGACCCAACACGAAGCAAAGCTTGTCATTCTTTTTCCAGCTGCATTAAATGGTGATATCCTAACTAGCCTATGGACGCCTGATTCAGTTTTTAGCCAACCATAAGCCATATTGCCGGTAATTTTAATGCAGCACGACTTTATTCCAGCTTCTTCGCCGGATATAATATTAATTATTTCTGGTTTAAAGCCCATTCTTTCGGCAAATCTTAAGTACATTCTCATCATTATGGAAGCCCAATCGTGGCTTTCTGTTCCACCAGCTCCAGCATTAATTTCTAAGAAGCAATTATTACCATCCATTTCCCCTGAAAATAGGCATTCTGTTTCTAGCTTAGATGCATCTTTTTGAATATCTACTAGAGTTTTTTCTATCTCATCTAGCAGTATAGCATCATTTTCTGCCTCTGCTAATAGGGCTATTTCCAAATTATCATTTAGACCATTATTGATGTGATCATATGTTTGCAATATTTTCTCAAGAGAGCTTTTTTCTTTCAGCACCTCGCTGGCTTTTTTTTGATCATCCCATAGTTTAGGATCTTGTGATAGAGTTTCTAGTAAGGCTAATTTTTTCCTTATCCCATCTGGGTCAAAGTGACCTCCTAATTAAAACCAACGACCCTTCAATCTTGTTTTTTAGGTTTTCTAATTCCGCTCTCATTTTTACTACCACACTTGAATATTTTGTTATATACTCTGCCATGATTTTATGGGTTACATAAAGCGTAAGCAGACTATTTTTATTGGAATATAATACACACATTAATGACAGAAAAGAAATTTATTAGAAATTTTTCCATAATTGCTCATATTGACCATGGTAAGTCAACATTAGCAGATAGGCTAATTCAATATTGTGGAGGGTTGACTGCAAGAGAGATGAGTGAGCAAGTTCTTGATTCAATGGACATTGAAAGAGAGCGTGGAATAACAATTAAAGCGCAAACAGTAAGACTGCAATATAAAGCCAAAGATGGTAATACGTATATACTTAATCTGATGGATACTCCAGGGCATGTGGATTTTTCCTATGAGGTAAGCCGGTCGCTTGCAGCATGCGAAGGATCGCTGCTTATTGTGGATGCAAGTCAAGGTGTTGAAGCACAAACATTAGCAAATGTGTATCAAGCAATTGATAATAACCATGAAATAATTCCTATACTTAATAAAATCGATTTACCAGCGGCTGAGCCAGAAATGGTGAAACAGCAAATTGAAGATATGATTGGTATTGACGCCAGTGATGCTGTACTCATTTCAGCTAAGAGTGGAATTGGTATTGAAGAGGTTCTAGAAGCAATTGTGAATCGCCTGCCGCCGCCAAAGGAAAATAAAGTTGATGAAAAATACCTTAAAGCGCTGCTAGTGGATAGTTGGTATGATAAATACTTAGGTGTGGTAATTTTAATTAGAGTTTTTCAAGGAAGTTTGAAAAAGGGCATGAAAGTTAAAATGCTCTCTACTCAAAAGACTTATACAATAGATAATGTTGGGTATTTTACGCCTAAGAAGGTGCTGTGCGAGTCTATAGACGATGGTCAAATCGGGTTTTTTACTGCTTCAATTAAACAAGTTGCAGATTGTAAAGTTGGGGATACAATTGTTGAAGATACTAAGTTGCATATCGAACCATTAGCAGGCTTTAAACCTAGTCTACCTGTGGTGTTTTGCGGTCTTTATCCATCAGATGCTTCTCAATTTGAAGTGCTGAAAGACTCTTTAGAAAAGTTATGTTTAAATGATTCAAGTATATCATACGAAACTGAAACATCGACTGCATTAGGGTTTGGCTTTAGATGTGGGTTTCTTGGGCTGCTTCATCTTGAAATAGTACAAGAAAGACTTGATCGTGAATTTGATCTTGATCTTATTACTACTGCTCCAAGTGTTATATATAGGATTATTCTTCGGGGTGGCAAGGAGATGGAAATTCATAACCCAGCTGATTTTCCTGAGGTGCAAGGAATTGAAACTATGCTTGAACCTTGGATAAAAGCAACAATAATGGTGCCAGAAGAGTACTTAGGATCGGTGCTTGCGTTATGTACTGATAAGCGAGGAGTGCAGTTAGACATGAAATATATGTCTGGGCGAATAATGTTGCAATATAGGCTACCGCTAAATGAGATAGTCTTTGATTTCTATGATAAGCTTAAAAGCTGCAGCAAAGGTTATGCCAGCTTTGATTGGGAAATGGATGGCTATGAACAAAGTGATTTGGTAAAATTATCTATTTTGGTCAATGCAGAACCAGTAGATGCGTTGTCGACAATAATTCATAGGTCAAGATCTGAGTATAGAGGTAGAGAGCTGTGTAATAGGCTCAAAGACCTAATTCCTAGGCAGCTATTCCAAATTGCTATTCAAGCGGCAATTGGTGGCAAAATTATAGCTCGAGAAAATGTAAAAGCGATGCGCAAAGATGTGCTTGCAAAATGTTACGGTGGTGATATCACAAGAAAAAGAAAGCTACTTGAAAAACAAAAGGCAGGTAAAAAGAGGATGAGGAATGTTGGTAATGTAGAAATCCCTCAATCTGCTTTCATTGCAGCTCTAAAGGTAGGTGATGATTAAATTTGATCGAAAAAAAGATAAAGTTGCTATAATTGCGCCAAGTTCAGCTATAAAAGATGCTGAAAATAATTTCGATTTAGAAACAAGTCAAAAAGGACTAGAATTAGCAATATCTCTGTTCAACGAACACGGGTTTGAATGCTTGTATGATGAAAAGATTTTTGCAGGTGGTAGTCTTGCTTATTTTGCAGCCACAAGGGAAGAACGTTTTAGGCAGTTTAAAGACGCGCTCGAAGATCCTTTAATTAAAATCATTTCAATTTTTAGGGGTGGTTACGGAGCAGGGGAAATTGTGTTCGATTTAATGAGCATCAAGCCATCAACTCCTAAAATATTTATAGGTTTTAGTGATGCGACGGTAATCCATTACCTATTTAATCAACATTACAAG
>JAAFHP010000109.1 GCA_013298405.1 Alphaproteobacteria bacterium
CTAATTTCATCGATAATGCTTGCAATTAGTATTGCCCCGTTTAATGGACTCGCGCATGGAATCATGATCGGTTTATTTAAACCAACCGAAAGATATAGAGGTATTAGTATTGGTCACACAACCGGGTCTTTACTTATGTCTGGAACTGCAAATTTTATTTGTCTGTATTTTATGAAACACTATGAACTTCAGCTGTTTCCATTATTTTACATCATGATATTTGCTATAATTGCCTATTATGCAATAAATCAAATTATCAAGAGGCATAGGTAGGCTAGCGACGGTTGATAATAATGGAATAGATATTTACCGGATCAAACGCGTCTGAACTCAGACCATCTTCTGAGGTTTTTAAAGTATTAATGCAGCTTGATAAGATGTGATAAACTCTTTGAAAAAGGACAATATTGCCCGCTTCTCTTGTTTAACAAAAATTTATTATCAACTGTTGTTTAGCACTGCCACTAGAGATAATGTCAAATAAATAACAACTTTATCAGTAAAAACCACTAATAATCAAATCGCCAGTTTACTCCAAATGACGTTGCTCCTTCTTGCCTTGTAGTATTCTCAAGTGATATTTTAGGAGTGAGCTGAACATCGACTCTTAATTTAGTTGAATCAGCCTGACGCCCTCTTTCAATTTCAACATAAACTTTTTCTGTAAGATATTTTCCAATTCCTATTGCACTATTTTCTGGATTGTCATTATCAGTTTTGAGACTTATATCATCAACTCTTAACATCTTACGCCCTAGTCCAAGTGGGTCAATTCCTCGCCCTTGACCAGATAATCTTCTTGCTCCATCAGCTAGTTGCAGAGCCTGAAATGGAGATATATCTTCTGGATGCTCGCCAAATAGTAAAAATGACAAAGCTCTTTCTTGACTCATAGTTGGTGTTGATTCAATTGAAATTTGTGGGCTAAAAATCGAACCAGCTAAAATTACTCTTATTTCATTTCCTGAATTGACATATACACCTACAATATTTAAAAATGGCGATGGTGCAATTGGACCATCAAATAATAATTCGCCTTTTTTTATAGTGAGCAATTTACCAAATTCTTGGTATCTACCACGCACCGAGTTTAGTGTACCATAAAAAGAAGGAGCGCTAATATCTCCAGAAACTTTTAACTTCCCCTCTAATCTTGAATCTACACCATAGCCACGAATAAATAATTTATCACTAGTGGAGAAATCAACATTAAGACCAATAGGGTACGATGTCCTCCCATTTTTAAGCTTTTCAGGATCATATATATTTAGTTCTTGAATATCGTCGCTAAACTGATCTGGAATTTTTATCTCAGCTGGTCCCAAAACAAGAGCACCTTCCGCTTTTGCTGAATTTATATCCCCTGTAAATAATAATTTTCCTTTGATTTGGCCAAAGATATACGGCGTATTAATAGGGTTGAACTGACTAGTATTAAGATCAAAATTATAAGGAAATTTATCTGATAATACTACTTTGCCTTTAGATGATATTATGTTACCAAAAGCATCTTTGGCTGATAGGTCAGACAGCATAATACTATTCTTTATAGTTGCTTTAGCAGTAATATTGTTAATTTGAAAACCAAACTGCTTAACCTCGTATCTATCACCAGTAAATTTTGCATTCCCATCCCAAATCTGATTATCAAGCGTTCCAGATAGCTTTAAATCGCAAGCTAATATAGCATTTTTCATATTTACTGCTGAAGAATTAAATATATTTTCAAGAGATAGGTTATTTATAGCAATGTTTCCACTGATGTTCTGATGATTATATTCCCCGCTAACACTAATTATGCCCTGATCAATTTTAATATTTCTTAGATCTATAGCGATTTTAGGTGCTAAAGAAATATAATTTTTACTATTACTTTGTAGTTTGGCATCAGCAATCACCCCCCAAATGCTATCTATAACAATAGAAAAGTCGTCTGTTAATTGAACTTCGCCTTTGCTTTCTATTTTAGTGATTATTGGCTCTAATGTAGTTAAAGAGAGCTTATAAGGTATTATAGCATTTGAAGCATCGTGCACTAAGTCAACTGTTATGGATAATATTTCTTTTTTTAAATCCTTAATTTTCGTAATAATTTGAGCTTTCTGTTTGAGCTTCTCATCTAATGAAAATTTAGTTTGCACGCTGCAACTTCCCCGATTGAAATACGGGATGTAATATGAAATAAAACTCATATTTTTATCTACAGTATCAACATTTCCTTGGAGAGTGTGTTTGGCGAGATCAAAAATGATATCTGCTGTATTTTCAAGCGTACCAATATTGGCCTTTAATTTAGAAACATGAAGTTTTTCATCATCATATTTTATTTCTGAAGTTGCGCTTATTTCCTTATAGATTGCCTCAAATTGACCTGATATAATCTTATCTCTCATACCAGCAGATAGTCTATAATCTAGCGGCTCATCATTTATTCTGGTTTGACCCTTGATGCTAAAATCTGGTGCAGAATTTTTGCCTAAAACATCAAATGTTCCTTCGATTGCGCTAATACTTAGCTTAGCGTTGTGTTCTGCTAATATATCATTGGGTATATTTATTTTATATCGTCCTTGACCGATTAATTTATCATTCATTAAATCAGCAATTAAATTACCAGAAATGGCAACCTGGCCTTGTTCATAAACTGCTGATTTAACTTCTAATAGTTGCGTTATATTACTATAGGAGCCAAGTATTTCTATTTTTCCATCTACTTTATATCTAGCTGCTTGCAAAGCAAAATCTAGTTTCTTATCAGTACTGAAATATTCAAAATGACCATTAACAGTGAGATCAGATCCTAAAACATTCTTATTACCATCTGTTATTCTTAATTTAGCAATATTAGCTTGTCTAATCGTGATGTTAGGGTTAAAAAATGAGTCGTTATTATTTTTGCTTTCAGTTAATGTGAAATTCTGATTTATTATCACTTCATCAGATGAGATTGACCAAAAATATAACTCCCAGAACGGAAAAATTGTTGGCACTAAATTCAATTGTACGTTTTTAAACTCGCATACGTTTCCTCTTTTATCAACAATATCAACATACTCTATATCTAAAACCAGTGGTAAGGACAAATCGACTTTACCTAGTTTGACATTAGAAGTAGTCTCTAACTTAAAAAATTCTTCAATTTTCTGCCTGACATATAAGTCAGCGCTTTCAGTAGTTAGCCATATGATAAAAGTTATTAGTGAAATTTTCACTAATAACAGAACTATAATTAATACTTTCCAATATAACTTCATATTCGCACTAGAATGATTGCCCTATACCAAAATATATCTGATAAGCTTTATCAATAAATTTACGTCTCTTTAAAGGAAATCCAACATCAAATCTCAGCGGCCCAAATGTCGTCATATACCTAACACCAACTCCCATACCTTGAAGCAATTTACCCCCAAATTTAGGCAACTTTGCCGAATATGCATAACCAGTGTCCCAAAAAGCAACAACACCTATAGTATCCGTTGTTTTAAGACGTAATTCTACTGAAGTTTCTAGAAACGATCTGCCACCAATCGGTCTTTTATTAGGATCAATATCGCTTGCTAGTTGATAACCATAGCCCCTTAAGGAATTATTACCACCAACATAAAACCTTTCTGTTCGTGGAATTTGCTTTGACTTAGAGCCAACTATAGTGCCAGTTGCAGCTTTGACTGCTATTGTTGGGCTAAATTTAGCTTTTGTATGAAAATATGTTGATCCAGAAATCTCGCTCTTCATAAACGGCCTTGAACCAGAATCTAGAAAAAAGAATGGTTCTAAATTAAGTTCTATCAATTTGCCCCTTTTTGGATTGAGCACATTATTTCTAGTATCATGAATTACATAAAATG
>JAAFHP010000011.1 GCA_013298405.1 Alphaproteobacteria bacterium
AATATTACCCCTTAATGTTTATTAATTTAACTTCCTCTACCACCGGTATCTTTCACTACGCTTTGCCTTCTCTCAACGACACGTTCTGGTCTATCACGAATATTTTGTTGCCTGGATCCCTCCCCTATCCTCTCTGCGTGCTCTCTTACTTCTGCTCCAATCTGAGGATTAGGTTTACCTTCAACCACAGCTCCCGTTTGGCAAGCTTTTGAAACACTTTCTAAACCAACTTTATTACAAATTTTACTAACCACTTGCAGTAATTTATCTTTTATCGATTCAACACTGGGCACCACTACCTCTACCCCTGTCCCAAGTATTTCATTTATATCCTTATGAACTGTGAGTGATCCATAATATCAGTACTTATTCCCAACGCAGATTGCACCTTAGACCAAGCCGAGTTACGTCGTCCTCTATGATGTGTTTCTTGTGGCTGTTTGTATTCATTTATTTTTTCTTGAGTTACTAGGCCATCTTGCACCATTTGATTCATCACTCCATCTAGTGCTTGTTCAATATCAACTCTTGAGACGGTTACGGTTGTCTTGCTACTTTCAACTAATTCATCCACTTTGGGCATCACAACAGAAGTTGCAAACTGTTGCCCCGCATCTTGAACCACTACTTCTTTTTCTTGTTCATCTAAGGGATTTTTTGCCATAAATTAGGAATTCTATTTTTAAAATCTTCTCTACCAAAAATTGTATCATACTTTATTGTATTAGCTTTAAAATATTAAATTCTTTCAAAAAGGTGTTTTCATAAATAACTATGTCTCTTAAAGCATACACTTGACAAATCTATTAGTTTGGCTAGCATACTCACTGACATAATAAATCATAAAAATATGCCAATAAAAGATTGCAACAGAGTACTGCTGAAAGTATCAGGCGAAGCGCTGATGGGAGATAAAAAATTTGGCCATGATATTGATACATTAAGTGGCATTTCTCAAGATATAAAAGAAGTATGCGAACTTGGTATTGAAGTGTGCGTAGTAGTAGGTGGTGGCAATATTTGTAGAGGAGCAGACGCATCGCACCTTGGTATGGAAAGAGCCTCTGCAGATTATATGGGCATGCTTGCAACAGTTATTAACGCAATAGCCCTTCAAAACGCGATAGAAAAACTGGGAATATATACTAGGATTCAATCAGCAATTCCCATGACTAGTATTTGTGAACCGTTTATCAGAAGAAGAGCAAAAAGGCATATGGAAAAAAGCAGGGTTGTTATTTTTGCAGCCGGAATCGGCAGTCCATTCTTTACTACAGATAGCGCAGCAGTCCTGCGCGCGGTAGAAATGAACTGTGACTACCTACTCAAAGGAACTAATGTAGATGGGGTATATAATAAAGACCCAAAAAAAAACCAAGATGCAAAAAAATATAAAGAAATCACCTATACAGATGTTCTAAAAGATAACTTAAAAGTTATGGATATGGCTGCAATAGCAGTTGCAAGGGAAAATGAATTACCTATCAAAGTTTTTTCTATCAAACAAAGAGGGAATTTTGCTAAGGTTATCAAAAATCAGGGAGAGTTTACTTTAATTAGGGGGCACTAATGGATAAAGCATTAAAATCTGAATTAACTGAAAAAATGGAAAAAGCAATGGCTGTTTTGGATAAAGAGCTAAAAGGCCTTAGAACTGGCAGAGCTTCAGTTAATTTACTAGATCCAGTCATTGTTGAAGCATATGGCAGCAAAATGCCAATTTCTCAAGTAGGAACAGTGTCAACACCCGACGCAAAAACTATTAGCGTGCAAGTGTGGGATAAGGCAATGGTCAAAACAGTTGAGAAAGCTATAGCTGATGCAAATCTTGGCCTAAATCCAAGCTCGGATGGACAACTTATTAGAATGTCTCTTCCAGTTATCAGCCAAGAAAGACGAAAAGAACTCGTGAAACTTGCACATAAATATGGTGAGAATAGCAAGATAGCACTCAGAAACATCCGCCGTGATGGTATGGACGTTCTTAAAAAAATGGAAAAAGATCAGAATCTTTCTAAAGATGAACATCATAATCAATCTGAAGAAATCCAGAAACTTACTGATGATTATATATCAAAAGTAGATAGCGTCATCAAATCTAGAGAAGAAGAAATTTTAACAATCTGACGGCTGCTAAATAATACAGAATTGCACAGCTAGAAATAAACACTCGAAGAATGACTATCATTGCGTATTCTAATTATGAATACCCATATTTTCATATAATTCGGGGTTATCTTCCCAATTTGCACGCACTTTGACAAAGAGGAATAAATGCACCCTTTTCCCCAAAAGACGCCCTATACTCTCTCTGGAAGCTGAGCCAATTTGCTTTATCATAATACCTTTTTTGCCAATTATAATATTCTTATGTGACTCTCTACCAACAATGATTACTTGATTAATCTTAACAGAGCCATCTTGTTGTTCCTTCCAACTTTCACAAGTTACAGTTAAGTTATAAGGAAGTTCCTGTTTTAACATTAAAAATAGCTGTTCCCTAGTTGCCTCGCATGCCAAAAATCTAGAAGGCAAATCAGTAATATCATCTTCTTCATAAACCCAAGGAGAAGTTTGCGCTCTTTGTTTAAGATAATTGATGAAATCTTCCAGTCCTTTTCCTGATAAGGCAGATATGTTTATTATTTTGCTATTTTGGCAATGAGCTTCTACAAAATTGATATTTTCAATATAATTTTTTGATTTTATATCAATTTTATTCATTAGAACTAGTAGCTCTCTACCTGCAGCGGTAACTCTCTTTATAATTTTTTTAAGTTCATCATCAAGCACCGTTGTACTATCAATGATGAACACAATGATATCAGCATTATTAAGACTTGACCATGCACACTTGACCATGGCTTTCTCAAGTTTTCTTTTGGGCTCAAAAATTCCTGGTGTATCATATAGAATTATTTGCGTGTTATCATAGCTCACTATCCCTGTAATTATTGATCTGGTAGTTTGCACCTTAGGAGTGACAATAGATAACTTCTGACCAATAACCTTATTAAGTAAAGTCGATTTGCCTGCATTAGGCTTGCCTATAATACATACTGAAATAAGTTTTTGCACATTTTGTCCGGTATAAATTAAGTTTTTGCTATCATTTGCTATCAGTATAGACTGTTTATAAAGAATCCGATAGAGCACCAAATTAATTATTGTATATTTAAGCCAATCACTATGTAACGTGCTATTAGAGCTAAAATGTTCATTTGACAAAGCTATTAAAGCTAGATCTAATCGAAATATATTCTAATTAAATATATCATGGCAAAAGAAGAGGAAGAACAACAGTATCAAAATCAATTAAATACTGCTGGTAAGAATTTCGATGATTTTATAGAAAAAGCACTAGGTCAATCAATGACTCTTGAGCAAAGAGCTGCGGCAGACAAGTTGTTTGATAAGTTTACTAATATCACTGAAGGTAACAAGGCCGAGCTAAGCTCCGCGATGAAGGAGCTAGTATCTGCAACTGGCTTATCTAAGCAAACTATCATTAATGCGACAGAGAAATTATGGCCAATACATGCTAATGATCAAACAAAAAAAGACCTAGTGCTAGAGGGCCTTGAGCCATTTTTTAAAGAAATAGAATCAATTGCTTTGAGCTTAAAGAATGATGCTTCATTTTCAAATAGGGCAAATTCTTACCGACAAAGCCTTGAAGCAGTCGGGTACAGTGAAACTGAGAAAAAAGTACAGCATTTGAATGGAACATTAAGTGTGATAGAAGGGTTAGCAGGCAAGATAATATACTCTACACAAACACCAGAAAAAGTTGCAGAGCTTACAGAAGCATTGATTAAAAATAGAGATGCATGCCTTGAAATAATGACTGATCAAAGGGAGAAAGATAAATTAACTTTATCAATAGCTAGAAATGAGGCAGTGATGAAGGGTTTTGGCATGCCCTTAGATGCTACTGGCGCCCCCTACGCTGAGCTTGATAAATTTGGTCTTAATGAGGAAATGCAGGCGAAAGTAGTTACTGCAATCAAGCAATCTTTAAAGGATACTTGTGGAAAGAAAATAGACGATGTCCCACCAGGTGCTTATTCAAAGAAAATTCTAGATAATGTGCAAAAAAACCTAGAAGCACAAGGAATTACAGGACCAGATCTAGAAAACTGTATGAAATTTGCTGGAAATGGCAAAGAGGAAATGGCAAAGATAAGAAAAGGGATTATATACAAAAATATGGAATCAACCAGGAGCAACTTCAGGACATTGCTACTGCAGCAACAAATTCTATTAACACCCTCATTGATACCTCAAAAAAGGACACTGAGATTATTAATGGTTCTATGAAACAAGCTCATACCGTCTTAAGTGCGGCCATAGAAGAATTAAACAAATCAGGGTACAAAGTAAGTCCAGAGAGGTACAAAAAAATATCAGATAAGTTATTTTCTCAAGTTCAAGGCCTAGGAGAAGAATACCTTAAAGCAAATGGAAAAAATATATCTCAAGAAATTGCACAAGGGTTAAAGCAAAAAAAATCCTTTAGCGCCATATTTACGACCGACTATACTATTTCATCAGAGAGTTTAGAAAAAATTGGTAAAAAAGTAGTAGAAGGACATTCAGCAAAAGCAAGTAAAGCGCAAGAAAAAACAGTAACTCAAATGGTAAGCAAATTTAACCTCAAGGAATCCACTCTAGTTCCAAGAGCAAATCATTTCTATAAAATGTCAGGTCAAAATACAAAAATAACCGCTAATCCCAGTACTTCAGAATTAGCACAGATGAGATTAAAGAATCCAAAATTGTTTGATCAAGTATTTAATAGACCAGTTGCTCCCCCAAGACCTCCAATGAAAGTGGTAACTGTATCAGCTAAAATTGGTGATGATATTAATCATGGACATGCGGTGGAGTCTAGAGGTAGAGGCGAAGCAGTTGACATGGGCTCAGGAAGAAAGCGAAGCACAGCAGTTATAGAAAAACCTGTAAACCCTCCAAAACCACCTAAAAAATCATCAGGGTGGGTACATTAAGAAATAGAGAAAATTGGTCCATTACTCATGGGATCCTGAATCAAGTTCAGGATGACCTTACTTTGTTCACTTTAGACCTTACTTTGTTCACTTTAGCCTTACTCTACTAGTCACCCCAAACACTCTAAAGTCACCCCAAACTTGATTTGGGGTCCATAAATTTTGCTTTAAGCAATTATGGTTGATTAAACCTCAACTACCAAAGAACCGTCCCCACTAAAACCCAACACTGTGACCAAAATCCTCTGGTAAATCTAGTGCTAGCCGTAAGTAACCGCTATCCTCACGTGCTATCATCACTTCTTCAGGGCAGCTTTTTCTGAGATCTCTCGCGCTACCTCAAGATAATTTCTGGATTTTCACTACCCTGAAGCCAAATAAGCACGACCTACTTCTGATAACTTAGTGCATGCATGGGAGATTCATGGCTATTGCATACTCAAGATATTTTATTGCCTTATTTGCACCACCATTATCTATACAATTTTGCAGAAGGCTACACATCAAAATCAAATTGGCTATCTACAAATGGTTCTCTAATTAAAGTGAATTGCCACCAGAACTTTTCGTTTGGAATAAAGCCATGGTTTTTCATAGTATCTCGAAGCAATTTGCGGTTTATATAGGACTCTTGTGGTATGTCTTTGTAGGCAAAGGATGAGAGTGGATCCATAGTATCATATGATGTAGCCATGTCTGCTGTTCCGTCATTAAGGTAAATTATATCATGATATCCCTTGTATGAGCGCTTCTGGGCTGTTGCGGGGTTTTGTAATTGTTGTCCAATAGGGATTATTGTTACATCAACTGTACTGCCCCTTGTATGCTCAAGTTTTGCTTTTATGTACCCTTGATTCTCTAGTGCAGTTTTGGTGATATTAGGGTAGTAATAGTCTTTTTTATTATCTGAGCCCTTATCTCTTAGCCAACTATCAAATTTGTTGTATGCTTTAGTGGGCATATATGCGTTGTATATTACCAATGAATATCCATGCATAATCAAGTCCTCTTGCACTTCTCTTAATGCATTTGCGGCTTCAATAGTCACAATCGCTTTACCATCTACGAATCCATCCACTTGTGAGCCAGTAAAATTATCATGTTGGGTATATTTTAAGTTCATTATTATTGATGGATCAACTTGGTTTAAATAAATAAAACCAGTTTTTAGTGCGTTGCTAGGTTCTGCTTGACTAGCTGGGACAGCAGAAGTGGCTTCTGCAAAGAATAAAGAGAAAACAAGCAAAATAGAGAATATTTTTATCACTTACATTTAAGCTTTGTAATTATTGATTGTACTTACTTAAAATGATATTACATTATCAGTACATATTACAGAAATTTTAATATGACTATTGAATAATTTTCACTTCAAGTAACAATAAGTTACTCACTTAAAATTGGCAGAATAGTTTTTCTTGATAAGCTTTCTTTCTTTGGGTTGAATAATTTCATACGATATAGCCCTTTTTTCGGCAAAATTTATAGCCTGCTCAAGAGAAGAAAAATAGATTTTGATTTCATTGGACATGTCGCAGGAAGAAATTCTACCCATCAAAGACTCCTTAAACTTGGATCCTGGGTATTCTATAAATTCTAGCAACCATTTTGATTTTACTTCTCCAGATTGCATAGCAGATTTTGTAGGTTTAGAAATTCTAACTTGCATGGTTTAAATAAATATAGTTTAATTCACTAACTTAACTTTATCATATATTAACGAATGACAGAGACCAAATCTATTGAAAATATGTCTTTTGAAGAAGCTTTAGCTGAACTTGAAAAAATTGTAAGGAAAATTGATACAGGTCAAGAAGATCTTGCTGCTGCAGTAGAGAGTTTTGAAAGGGGAATGAATTTGAAATCACATTGCGAGAAAATGCTGCAAAGCGCTAAGCTCAAAATAGAGAAAATAGTGACATCAGAAGAAGGGCAACTCAAGGCGGTTGAGGCCGAGTTATAGTGGCAATCGCCAGTTTATTAAAAAAAAGAATATTCTTTTTCACCTCGGTAATAGTAATATTGCTGACAATAGTAAATAGCTTATTTGCGTTGTTTTTTATGCCAGGTGATTTGACAGAGCATAAAGAAATCATTATTAAGCAGAAACTTTCTATTCATAAAATCACCCAGTTGCTTAGTGCTGAAGGAGTTATTAGCAATAGGTACTTTTTTGAAATTATTGCCAAGTTATATTCTCTTCGAAGGCCATTAAAAAGTGGAGAATATGAATTTACCAAAGGCATCTCAATGTATCAAGTACTTGCAAAGCTTGCTAGTGGAATCTCTGTGGTGCACAAGCTTGTCATCATTGAAGGACAAAGCGTTAGTGAAATTATTAATAAAATCAATAACGAAGAAAGACTCTTAGGGCAGATTAACACTAGTATTCCCGAAGGGTACTTAATGCCATCGACATATTTTTACTCATACGGTGACTTAAAGGAAAAAATCATTGATGAGATGAGGGGTAATATGTCCAAAGCCTTAGATGAAGTGACGAACAAGCTCACACCAGATTCTCCTATCAAAACAAGAAAAGACGTACTTATTCTTGCGTCAATAGTAGAAAAAGAGGCGGGAAATAACAAAGAAAAAGCCCTCATTGCTGGAGTGTTTATCAACCGATTAAAGAAAGGCATGAGGCTTCAAGCTGATCCTACTGTTATTTACGCAATCACCATGGGTAAAACTAAAATGCCCAGATTGCTTAGTCGTAAAGATTTAGAGATTGATTCTCCCTACAATACTTATAAGGTATTAGGACTTCCTCCTGGCGCCATTGCTTGCCCTGGCAAAGTATCAATTGAAGCGGTCGCTTCGCCTGCTAAAACTAATGCCCTTTATTTTGTAGTCAGTGGTCAGGGTGGGCATAATTTCTCAAGCACCCTAGATGAGCACAATCAAAATGTAAAAAAATATCGAGATCAGAATAAATCGAATTAGAATCTAAATATAGGAATGACACCTCAGATTTTACAACTTGCATTTAGCTTTATTAGAATGGTTAAGATGGTTGCCAATACTGAAGTAGCTCGGTATTGGCAACAGATATGACGGCTTTTTAGTTAACCATTATTATGTTATCGAAATCATCTCCAGTAGTGTGGCCTATTAATTGCATTACATCAGCTAAAGACCCATACTCTGCACCAGCTCTAGAAACAACTCCCTCAAGTACCTCGCTTATTGCATGTCTTTCTTGTACTAACCTATTATGCTCACTAATTACTTGCATAACAGCGTTATAGTCATAGGGAATTATATGATTTTCTTCAAGAATCTTAATATTTTGTATACTTCTAGACTCAGCAAGTAGCTCAGCAACAGCAACCCCATAATTTTCCAGATTATTCCCTGCCATATTGACTGTATGAATAGTTTCTGATTCAGCAAGTAGCGCAGCAACAGCGACCCCATGCTCTCCTAGATTATTACGGCTTATATCAATTGCACCTAGGTTCGGAGCAGCACCAGCAATTTGTGCTAGTAATTACATGCCAGATGGTGTTACACCATTTAGGTTTGATGCGTCTAATATTGTTATTTCTTGCATGGCTTGATAAATATTACTTTCCATTAATGCCGGAGTGTCAAGAGCTAAGCTCTCTCCTGGTAATAAGGCCTCAGTTAAGTTATTTAACTCTGCTATTGCGCCTTCTATATCAACTAATTTAATTTTTATATAACTATTCCCTGTTTTTTAATTAATTTATTTATTAAAACTATAACTATTATGAAAGTATTATAGCTAATTGGTTAATATATCTCAATAATTAATCAACATCCTCTATCACTTATTTCTATATTTCTGCAGCAATGCCTTTTTTATAATAAGTAAATCTCATTGATTTCAACAATCGCAACGTAATCCTTGGAGATGACTCTGAAGTGCTTAGCGCTAAAAAGAAGTCACCATAAATTAAATTATGGACCCCAAATCAAGTTTGGGGTGACCGAGGAAAAAGTCATCCTGAATTTAATTCAGGATCTCTACCTTAAAACGGCAATCTTGTGGTACCTTGATCATAAATAAGTGTAGTATTGCTAAAAAGAGCGCAGGAGGCTTTCTATTCCTGCTTAAAAGCATAGTTGAATTATCTGGTACAGGTATCTTCTTGTTAGTCTTTATATCCAATAATTACTTAGCAATGCCGCTTTATTAGCCAAATTATTCTTGACTTTGAAGATGTTATCTTTTAGTTTCATTCAACATATCAGAGCACTGAATTTAATACAGTGCTTGGTTTGTGGCGGATGTAGCTCAGATGGTTAGAGCACCAGATTGTGGTTCTGGGGGTCGCCGGTTCGAACCCGGTCATTCGCCCCACTTTAACTAATCGCTTCCAGATTAAGAGGTGCTAAAAGAAAATGCGTTATCTGCACTTGTAGCTCAGCTGGATAGAGCGTTGCCCTCCGGAGGCAAAGGTCGTTGGTTCGAATCCAATCGAGTGCACCAAGCTCTTACAATGACCCACCACTCAATATCTATTACTAAAAAATTAAGTAACAAGCAAAGCGCATCGCTTGGTTATTTGCTATGAGTAAACCAGATAGGCACATGATTTAAAATGACTTAAATAAAGATACTGAAAAACCGCATAACTATGGACTTATGCAAGAGAACTAATCTCTAATTTGCTGCAGAATCAGACAACTCTTCTTTTACTTTTGATTCCATAAAATTAAGCTCTTGTTCTTTACTTGCTTCTTCTACTTTCTTCTTACTACTATCTTTATGCTCATTTAATGCATCTTGTGCTTCAGTGTCGGTTTTGGCAATCACAACTAAGACACTAACTGTAATTTCTGGGTGCAGAGAAACTTGTACATCGTATACACCATTAAATTTAATAGGTGTATCTATCAATATATTATGATAGTTAAGCTGGTTTTTAGTATGTAAAGATAATTCTTGAGCGATTAACTTTGCGCTAACTGAACCAAATAATCTCCCATCAGCCGCCGACTGAAGGATAAAAAAGAAATGCTTACCTTTTAAAGATAGAGCGATTTTTTCAGCGCCAATTTTATCTTGGGCGTTTTTAGTTTCCATCTCTTTTTGAATTGAAGAAAATCTTGCTATGTTATCTTTAGTAGCTCTGATAGCGTATCCCTGTGGGACTAAGTAATTCCTGCCGAAACCATCTGCTACGGACACTGTTTCACCTATTTTTCCCAATTTTCTTACTGGTTTTACTAAAATAACTTGCATATTGATATATCGTTGTTAATTGTTTTTTGAACTTTAATCGTTTTATTTGCTTGCAAAAACAAACGGTAGTAGAGCAAGAGTTCTGCTATGTTTTATGGCTTTCTTTAGAGCTCTTTGGTGTTTTGCAGAAACGTTAGTGATTCTACTTGGTAACATTCTTCCGCCTTCAGAAATAAACTGTTTCAAAAGCTCGGGATCCTTATAGTCAATTTTCTTTGCTCCTTCACCAGAAAATGGGCAACCTTTACTTTTTCTGAAGTAAGATTTTTTTCCCCTTTCATCAGAAGAATCTAACTTACTTGTTTCATTAACTGTTTCTTGTGACATGCAATCTATCTCGATTTTAGTTGAGTAATTAATTTCTGCTTGATGTAACATCTATGGTGTTATCATCGTCAGATCCTTTGGCTCTTAAAATTGGTGATGGTTCACTATTAATCTTATCTACTCTAATCATAGACGTCCTAATAATGCTCTCACTAAGTTTAGATTTTCTATCTAATTCATCAATCAAAGACTTATCTGCTTTGATACCCAGCAGATAATAATGCCCTTTCTTATTGTTTTGTATTTCATACGCTAAAGTCCTAAGTCCCCAATACTCAGTTTTGATGACCTCACCCTTATGGCTATCAACAACGTTTTTCAAATCATCAACAATTCTGTCAACATCTGCCGAAGAAACATCTTGACGAATGATAATAACGAACTCATAAAATGCCATAATACAGTATCTCCAAATATTTTGCGCTCAAAAAATATGGCCATTTATATCAACTTAAACTACTTTATTCAAGTATAATCTTTAAGCAGTTGTGCAAAAATGTCTTCAAATCACAAATAAAATAAAAAAACCATATTGTTAATTGTATTTTACTTGGTTGTAATCAAGCATGATATATATAATGCTTCTGCTTTAAATAGAAAAATATTTATATGGAGTTTTGTTTTTCGTGTCAGATAAATTACCACCTAAAATTCTAGTTGTAGAATCAGATGAAGTACAAAATGCAAGTTTGTGTAACGCGATAGAGCGTTATTGGTTTGATGTTGCAAGAGCGAGAAGCGCTGGCGCAGCGATGAGAGCTGCCGAAGTCGTGTTACCTAACGTAGTGATTGTGAGCTCTAGAATTCAGGACGGAACAGCCGTTGAGCTTGCGGTAAGTCTTAGGAAAATCTCAGATCTTAGTGAAGTTCCAATTGTTTTTATTACTGAACAAGGGGAATCAGAAAGCAATTATGCTCTTATAGGAGGCGGTTTGATTGAGATAATAAGTCGTCCATTTACCCCAAATGAGTTGATGACTACCATTAGGTCATTACTTAGAAAATCTAATCCGGTATTTCAAGATAAAATTATCCGATATAATGATATCAGTATGGATTTATCCACCTACCGCGTCAATAGAGCTGGTAAACAAGTTCACTTGGGGCCAACAGAGTTTAAAATTTTGCAACTATTTGTACAAAAGCCAAAAAATATTTACTCTCGTCGTCAGATCATTGATTATGTATGGGGCACTGAGAAAGAAATTGCAGATAGAACCATAGACGTGCATATAAATAGGATAAGAACATTAATGAAATTAGAGACTGACAGATACCCTATGATTAAGACCATAAGGTCAAATGGCTATTGTCTAGATTAATAGTTAAGGAGCCCATCTGTGGCAATTGAGGTAAATTACAGTTCAAGAGAAATAATTACTCGCCTTTTAAGGGATCATGTGTCCCTCTATAAAGGAAAAATACTTGTTGCTATTGCTCACATGGTGATAGTTGCTATCTGCGCTGCTGCAATAGTAAGGCTAGTTCAGCCAGCAATTGACCGAGTATTTCTAACTCATGATAGACAAATGCTAGTAGTCATTCCATTACTGATGTTTGCAATATATTCAATAAAGGGGGTAGCAGAATATTACCAGAGCTACATTATTAAGTATGTTGGTCAGAAAATACTGACTAACCTGCAAATGCTTATGTATGAACATTTATTACATTCTGACTATTTATATATAAAATCTCAATCGTCAGGGCGTTTAATATCTAGATTTACAAATGATATTATGCTGATGAGAGGAGCAATAGCAAATCTTCTTGTAGGATGCGCCAAACACCTATTATCAGTACTATTTTTGATTGGGATTATGTTTAGTCTTGATCCGCTTTTAGCAGGGTTTATATTTTTAGCATTCCCAATTGCTATATATCCTGTACAGAAATTAGGTAGAAGGATGCGCAAAATGACCGCCGCCTCCCAAGAAGAACTAGGGAATTTTACCGCCAGGCTTGACGAAACATTTACCTCAATAAAAGTTATCAAATCGTTCTGTACAGAAAATCTCGAAACAGAAAGAGCTCAAAAAATTACTACCAATATTCTAGTTTTTTTTAGAAAAGCAGCTAAGTTTGACTCTCTTACTTCTCCTATTATGGAGATTTTGAGTGGTTTTGCCATAGCTTGTGTGCTTTGGTATGGTGGCCATGCTGTAATCCAAGGAAAAATGACCGCAGGTGCATTGTTTTCATTTATTACAGCTTTTGTATCCGCATATAGACCATATAAAAGCTTGGTTTCACTTAACGTTAATTTGCAAGAAGGCATTGCTGCAGCAAATAGGGTCTTTAATGTTCTAGATTCAACGCCAAGTATATGTGATATAAGTAATGCAATTACACCTCATTTTGTTAATCCCAAGATTGAGTTCAAAAACTTAAATATGAGGTTTGCTAATGGCAAAACTGTTCTTAAATCTATCGATTTATCTATTGAACCTGGTAATACATATGCATTTGTTGGCTCTTCAGGAAGTGGAAAGACAACCATAGCTAATTTACTAATTAGAATGTTTGATCCAACAGAAGGAGAAATATATATTGATAATTACAATATAAAACAAATCTCTCTGAATTCTCTTAGGGGACAGATTGCGGTTGTTTCGCAAGAAACCGTTCTTTTTGATGCTACTATTTATGAGAATATAGCTTATGGATTTGCTAATGCTTCTGAAGAAGAAATAATTAATGCAGCAGCAGCGGCAGATGCACACGAATTTATTATGGCACTACCTAATGGTTATCAAACTATCATTGGAGCTAATGGTTCAACACTTTCTGGTGGACAAAGACAGCGAATATCAATAGCAAGGGCATTCTTAAAAAACTCTCCAATACTTCTGCTTGACGAAGCAACTAGTTCTCTTGATCCCAGTTCAGAAAGATCTATTTTAGACTCTTTAAGTGACCTCAGAAAAGGCAGAACAACAATAGTAATTACCCATAGATTAAATAGTATAAAAGACGCCAATATGATTGTAGTAATGAAGCATGGGAGAATAATTGAGCAGGGAACGCACTCGCAATTGATCAAAATAAAGAAAGAGTATTTCAAGCTTTTCAATAAGCAATTGAAAGAGCTAAATAACAATGTATAATTGCCGAATAATTTAAACAACGAGGAAAAAATGGAATCAACTGCAAAAGATACAACAGATACTATAACAATCCAAGATACTGAAGCGATGCCAGCAACCCCATCTTTGATTGAATCAGGTTGGACTAGTATTGTGCCGATGATTCTAATTTTTGTAGTATTTTATTTCTTGTTGATACGTCCTCAAGAAAAGAAGCGTCGCAGTCAAGAAACCCTTGTTTCTGGAGTAAAAAAAGGAGAAGAGGTGGTAACCAATTCTGGGATGTTTGGTACTATTACTAAGATCAATGATAGTGATAATACAGTGCTTGTTGAGCTTGCTAAAGGCGTGGAAGTCAAAATGTTCAAAAGTTCTATAATGGACATAATTAGCAGAAGAGATAAAGGAAATATAGGCACTGAGAAGCACATTGATAATAAGCAAGTAGCAGACAAGAAATCAACATCGAGCAAAAAGAAATAGAAAGGTAAATTGTTGTGCAAAAGATCTCAAAATGGAAAATACTACTTACTATATTTTTGACAATAGTAGCTATTTTATATGTTTTGCCTAGTTTTACTGAGCAAAGGATAAAATATTTCCCATCAGAGAAAGTAAATTTAGGTCTTGATCTAAGAGGAGGATCACATCTTCTTCTTAGTGTTGACTTTGAAAATTATATGCAAGAAGTACACCAATCTGTAGCTGAATCAATAAAGAAACACTTAAGAGAAGAAAAAACTGGCTATAGGAGTATGAAAGTTTCTCAAAATAGTGTCAGTTTTGACTTCAGAGATGTTGAAAATCTAGTAACCGTTAAAAAGGTAATAAAAAACGTTGATGCTGATTTATCAGTTGCTGTAGAAGGAACAATTATAACAGCATTTTATGATGAATATGCACTCAACAAGCTTCAAGATAAGGTTATCGACCAATCTATTGAGATTGTGAGAATGAGAGTTGACAGTACTGGAACAAAAGAACCCATCATCCAAAGACAAGGTGTAAGGGATATTTTGTTACAAGTACCTGGCGAAGAAAACCCTGCAGAATTAAAAAGAGTTCTGGGGAAAACTGCTAAAATGACCTTTCACATAGTTGATGATGGAGCCAATGTAGAAATGGCAAGATCTGGACATGTTTCAAGTGATTCTAAAGTAGTCAAGACCGAAGATGATGGTGAGGTTTTAGTGATTAAGAAGAAAGTAGTAGTAAGCGGCGATATGCTAAATAATGCTCAAGCTCAATTTCAAGAAGCAAGGCCTGTAGTACATTTTTCACTTAATTCAATAGGAGCTAAGAAGTTTGCTGAAGTAACAACAAAAAATAAAGGCAAGCGGTTGGCTATTATTTTAGATGATAGACTACTAAGCGCTCCAGTTATTAATGATCCAATTGTTGGCGGCGACGGGATTATATCTGGTAATTTTACTGTAGAGTCGGCAACTGAACTAGCTCTGATGCTACGAGCTGGCGCATTGCCAGCACCATTAAAAATAATCGAGGAAAGGACAATAGGGCCAAATCTTGGAGCAGATTCAATAGAATCAGGAAAAGTAGCTGCAATCGGAGGCTTTATTTTTGTGACTATATTTATGTTTTGGGCATATGGAATATTAGGCTTAATTGCTAATGTAACCCTTGTTATTGCACTATTATATATATTCGCACTACTATCAATGTTGCAAGCTACTCTGACATTACCCGGTATTGCTGGTATTATCTTAACCATTGGTATGGCAGTCGACGCTAATGTGCTTATTTATGAGCGAATCAGAGAAGAACTCTCTAAAGGATGTTCTAATTTATACGCAGTCAAACTAGGTTTTGAGTCAGCCTTTGCTACTATCATGGATTCTAATATCACAACACTAATAGCAGCATTTTTGTTATATAGTTTTGGTGTTGGAGCAATAAAAGGATTTGCAGTGACGCTAACCATAGGTATTGTTGCATCGATGTATACTGCATTAGTTATCACTAAGCTAATGGTAGACATTTGGCTCAAATTTGGAAAGCCAAAAAGTCTTGGGTTGTAAAATTCCAAACTATTTGAGAGAGTAGAAGATGATAATTCCTATTTTATCCTTACTAGGTTTAACTTGCCAATACTCAAGAATATTCAACGTAGATTTTACTAAATCTATACCAGTCGTTTTATCTTCCCTGATAATTTTTTTATATGGTTTTGCAATATTTGACTTGTTATATGTAGCAACAAATATTGCTTATATATTTGGGATTGGGTGTGTACTTTTTAATGCTGTATTCTATAGGAAAGATTGGCTAACTAAAGTTAGTGAATACTGGCCTGAAATAGGAGTGTTTTCATTATTAATAATTGCTTATGGGTATTATACTCATAATGCAGTATTTGCTTCATGGGATGATCTAGATGAAATAGATGCTTGTATCCATGATAAAAGCTGCAAAGTTAAATACTACCCTTTCGTTCCAGCAATTGTTATGAATAAAGCAAATAAATCTTGATGATTTAAAGGCATTATCCAAAACCCTATCGGTCATGCTACACATAGATAACAACGTGACTAAGTATGTGTCGTAAATAAATTCTTCTCAATCCCTCACCAAAGTCATCCCAAACGCCTCTCAAGTCATCCCAAACTTGATTTGGGATCCAAATTTAAGTAATGGATTCTCAATCGAATTCAGCATGATCGTTCTAGTCTTCCCCGGGCGCAGGTCTTAGGATCCAAAGTACATTGAGGTTGTGACAGCTTTAAGGGTGGATCCCAAATCAAGTTTGGGGTGACTTTATTCTTTCTTAAAAAATATAGTTGATGACTTATAGTAAAATAATTATACCAAATCCACTAGCGTCACATCCAATAAGATCAGAACAAAGTACCTGAGCACTTATCGAGATACCATTGCGCCCTTCTTCTTAATTACCTTTTTCAATCGAGCTCATGCCCATGACATTATATCCTGAGTCAACATAATGGATTTCACCAGTTACACCTGCTGATAGGTTACTAAGTAAATACAACGCTGCGCCAGCTACATCTTGCTGAGTAGTGTTTCTTCTTAATGGAGCTGTCATCTCATGCATCTTGAGCATAGATTTAAAATCGCCAATGCCGCTTGCCGCTAGAGTCCTAATTGGCCCCGCTGAAATGGCATTCACTCTGATATTACCAGATCCCATATCATGGGCTAAGTATTTTACGCTAGTTTCAAGAGCAGATTTGGCTAGCCCCATTACATTATAATTTGGGATCACCTTCTGGGCCCCATAATAAGTCAGAGTTACAATAGATCCACCAGGATTCATCATTGCTTCCGCTCTTTTTGCTAAGGCTGTTAGTGAATAGCAGGATATATTCATTGAATTTAAGAAATTATTGAGCGAAGTGTCGATATATCTTCCTTTTAGCTCTTCTTTATCTGCAAAGGCAATACCGTGAACTAGAAAATCAATCTTACCCCATTTCTTTTCTGTTTCTTCAAATAGCTTATCCATTGATTTTTCGTTTGTCACATCACATTCAAATACAAGGTTACAGCCAATTTCTTCGGCCAGAGGTCTAACTCTTTTTTCAAGCACTTCACCTTGATAAGTAAGCGCAATTTCAGCACCATGTTCTCTTGCGATTTGAGCTATTGCCCAAGAAATAGAAAGATTATTTGCAACACCTGTGATGATACCTCTTTTTCCTGAGAGTAATTTTGTTGGACTGGTTGTCATATGGCACCTATTTATTATGTATATTTATAATGTTAACTTGTATATCATCGAAAATAATTTTCTACAAGCGGTTTGATAATGGTGCTACTTAGAAAAAGATACTCATTTTTTTCTGGAGTAATATGCGGAATGATTTTTGCTCCTGTGTATTTCTTACCGGGTTTGTTTGCGTTATCGGTATTTGCAGCACAAGTAAAAAATAGTGCTAATTACAAACAAGCAATCACATTAAGCTATATTTTTGGATTTGGCTTTTTTTTAGCTAGTCTATACTGGATATCATTTGGCCCAGCAGTGTACATCAACGAATTTTGGTGGGTTATTCCTTTTGCTGTCGTAGGCTTACCCGCTTTTATGGCTATTTTTATAATCCTGGTAGGCTTGATATCTTATAAGTTTAAAGATAGTTTTTTCTATCATTTTGCTCTTACATTAGGTTGGCTTTTTGTTGAATGGCTCATTTCATGGATTTTTACTGGTTTACCATGGGCAATGTTAGGGTATGGGTTTAGTATCTCAGAACTTTTTATACAACCAGCGAGTGTGTTCGGAATTTTAGGCTTAAGTTTTATAGCTGTATTCATTGGTTCATCTTTTTATAACAGAAAGAATATAATGTTTAGAGCCACTATAGCTTTAATAATTCTAATCTCTTGTATTGTATATAGTTACTTAAGACTTCAATCATACAAGACAGAATATAGTGATATTAAAATACGTGTTGTACAGCCATCCATTCCACAAATAGATAAATGGGATAGTAATATATTCTGGGAAAATATGACAAAACAGATTGAGTTGTCACAAAAAGGTGAAACTCCTCCTGACATTATAGTATGGTCTGAGGCAGCACTAACAGTGCCTTATTATTATAAGCCTGTTTTTGATAGCATAATGTCTGTTTTTACTAAAAAAAATCAGGTTTTATTATCAGGCGGAGTAAGTGATAATAATAAAAAAGGAAATGAATTTGAGATTTATTCCTCACTCATAGCACTTGGTGATAATGGTAAGTTATTATTTGATTATCATAAAGCTCACTTAGTTCCATTTGGGGAATATATGCCCTTAAAATCGTATATTCCTCTTAAGAAACTTACCCATGGCATATTAGATTACACACAAGGTACAAGAGAAGTCCTGGCACTTAGTGCATATAATCTTAGAATTCAACCCCTTATTTGTTATGAATCAATTTTTTTTGATGAGGTCAGAATAAGTAATCAAGATGCTGATATAATAGTTAACGTAACAAACGATGCTTGGTATGGTAAATCTTCAGGTCCATATCAACATATGCAAATTAGTAGAATAAGAGCGGTTGAAAATGGCTTGCCTCTTATTAGATCTGCAAATAATGGTATATCCGCCATTGTAGATCCACTTGGTAGAGTGCTTAATAAATTAGAGCTAAATGAAGTAAATATTATTGACTCATATTTGCCTTTAAAACTGAATACACCAACTATCTATGCTAAATATGGCTATTTATCCCTGATAGGAGCGTTGGTCATTGTGCTAATGTTACATTTAGTATATTACGTCATCATCGTCTTCAAGAAAAATACTACACAATTAGCTTGAATTAATCAGGCGGCAATAGTACCATCTCCCATAGTTAAAGGTCACTTAGAATGGGGTTGTTTTAGTTATCATGTCTGATCAATATAAGGGCGACCTCAAGGGTAAAGCTGACAATATAGATAAACTTGTTAGCAAAAGGTTGAAAATGAGGAGAGTGATGCTTGGTTTAAGCCAACAAGATATTGGTAAGGCAGTTGGTGTTAGTATACAGCAAATTCAGAAATACGAGAAAGCAACAAATAGAGTCTCGAGCGGGAGGTTGTTTGCTATTGCGAAATATTTAAAAGTACCTGTGACATATTTTTACGAAAAATCTGACGATAACTACCTTTCCTCAAGTGCTTTTGCAGAAGAAAGTGCTAAATATGAAGCCGAGACAAAAGATATTAGTGTGAGTGAAAGAGAACTAATCAGTTTAATCAAAGCTTTTGCTGAAGTTAAAAGTCCACAAAGTAGAAAGAAAATAATTGAGTTAGTAAGAGCTATGGCATAAACCTATTTGGGTTTATGTTGTCAACTTGTACTAGTAGCAATTATTTTGAATTTACTTTATACCCCTTCTTAAAAAGATAAAAAAGTTGTCAAAAACCTTTGTAAGAAACCCTTACCTGATAAAATAATCCAGTGTAGTTTTAGGACACTACATTACCATAATGCCTAACAATCCTATTGATTATTATGTAACTAATTCAGCAACTGATGAAATAATTGGGTAATTTGTAATTTTTTTACCCAAAAACTGTTTTAATAATCTTGCAGCGTTTGCACCTTCAACTAAACTTGGGTAATTTACAAGAAAATCTTTAGCAAAATTATGTTTACAAAATTCATAACCAAATTTGGTATTCCTAGAAGTAGTTGAATAGCTTGTAAGCACTAAATCACCGACAACAGCTGGCAAGGATAGCGACTCAAGACAACCGCCAAGATCTTTTGCTATCGCAGCTATTTCTTCTAACGCCTTGCTCACAAGCCAAGCTCTGGCGTTGTCACCATGACCTTGCGCCATTAAGATTCCACTTTTTATCGCAACAATGTTCTTTATCATACCAGCAATTTGTACTGTTATTATATCATCTGATACACTGACATCTAAGTCTTTCGTTGCTAGTAAATGAACAATCATTTTCGTGATTTTGAGGTGTTTAGAAGCAATCGTAACCGAAGCGAATTTACCTTGCGCTACTTCTTTGGCAAAATTTGGTCCGGATAAGAATCCGTAACTATTAATACATTCTTGTTCCACTCGCTCTGAAAATAACTGCAAAGGCAATTGACACATTCCTTTTGTGGCAATTAATAAAACAGTATCGTGTGATACTATTTTCAAAAGATCTTTTAATACAACCTCAAAGGCGCCAGAAGGTGTTGCAATGACAATATATTTGCAATCTTTTAGAGATTTCATATCAGATGTAGCAACAATTCCTGACGGCAAGACAATATCATCCAAATATTTGCTATTTGTCTTTTTTGAATTAATCTCATCAACTGCCGACTGCTCTATGGCATATAACAACACTTGACCTTGCGCTCTTGCAATCAGGCACGCAATTGCTGTTCCCCAGCTCCCTGCCCCAATTACAGCAAATTTATTTTGTTTTTCCATCTTTAGGCAACTCTAGCTAGCATATATTTGTCATTAAAAGCTGTTAGCTGCGCTTCTATTAACTGCCCTGAATAATAACTACCTTCAAGCTTTACTGGAATAAAATTCTCAGTATGAGCAACATTATTTTTTTCAACCAATAACCTAGCTTTAGTCCCTATGTTACTCTCGAAAAACTTAAGCAACTCCTTCTTACCTTCTTCTCTCAGAATTGCCGCTCGTTTCTTCCTGATAGCAGGCGGAACTTGTGGCATCCTTGCTGCCGGAGTACCATCACGCTCTGAATATGGAAAAACATGCAAATATTGAATGTTTGCCTGACTAATTAGCATTCTTGTATTTTCAAACATCTCATCACTTTCAGTTGGAAAACCTGCAATAATATCTGCACCAAATGACACCTCAGGACGAATGGCTCTTAAAGATTGGCAAAAATCAAGAACTTGCTGGCGATTATGCCTTCGTTTCATTCTCTTTAGAATCATATTATCGCCTGATTGCAAACTGATATGAAAATGTGGCATCAGCCTTTGCTCATATGCCATCAAATTAAACAAATCTCCATCAATTTCAGCAACATCAATTGACGATAATCTAAGCCTTGCTAGATTTGGCACAAGAGATAAAAGACGCCTAATCATCTGAGCAAAAGTTGGTTTTCCTGGAAGGTCAGCGCCATATGCTGTAACGTCCACTCCGGTCAGCACCACTTCGCTATATCCTTGCTCTACTAGAAGACGTACCTGCTCAACAATAACGCCAATCGGCACTGATCTACTATTTCCCCTACCATAAGGAATCATACAGAATGTACAACGATGATCACAGCCATTTTGCACCTGAATGAAAGCACGCGCCTTGCCTTCAAAGCTCTTTACTAAATGAGTTGCTGTTTCTTTGACAGACATAATGTCATTTACTAAAACCCGCTCACTATTTAGCTGATAAAATTTAGCTGATAGTTTCTCTTCATTGCCTAAAACCTTATCAATTTCTGGCATATTAGCAAAAACTTCAGGGGTATTTTGTACTGCGCAACCAGTGACTATAATAACCCTAGATGGATCTTGTTTTTTTAGCCTGCGTATTGCCTGCCTTGCTTCTTTTTCTGCCTCTTTTGTAACAGCGCAGGTATTAAACACCGTAACATTCGATATTCCGCTATTTGCTAAATTATCTTTTATAACTTGGCTTTCATATGTATTAAGACGGCAACCAAAGGTCACTACTTCTTGATCATTCATAAAAGTAATGCCCCTGGTATATTATAGCAGTTTCACCGTTCATACTAATACTTGAACCTATTTTTTTCATGCTTAACTTCCCAAGTTCAAATACTACTTCGGCTTCATTTGCAATAAACCCTAATCTATTTGCCGCAGCAAAAGTAGCCACTGCTCCGCTCCCACAAGCGTAAGTAAAACCCGCCCCACGTTCCCAAACTTTTAAAAATATCTTATCATCTTGGATTTTAGCAAAATTGACGTTTACTCCATCTGCAAAAAGGCCATTTTCTTGAAAATTCTTACCAATAATCGCCTTATCTTGGTCAGATAGCTTGGAAAAAATAACTAAATGGGGATTACCTACATCAACGCATATCATTTCTTTTGGTTCTATTTGATGACGAATTGCAATATCCCAGAGTTTTTCTTTCTCTGGCATCCATCTTTGAGTAAAACTAACCGCGCCCATGTCTACTGTGGATTTCCCGGCATCGGTATACTCACATATGACTTTTCTTCCATCTACATCAAGCGTGATATGCTTCTTACCCGTTTTATCATATATCAATCTTGATAAACATCTTGAAGCGTTACCACAAGCTTTAGCTTTTGAGCCATCTTGATTGTATATACTCATTTTAACGTTATCTTGTTCATCAGAATAACTAATGAATTGATCACAACCAGCACCAAGTCTTCTATTACTTATAGCAACAACAAATTTTTTAAGGTCTTTGATGTGTGCTAGATTTGACTGATCTATTATCACAAAATCGTTACCAAGTCCGTGCATTTTTACGAAAGGAATTATCATTCTGAAATATGTTTAAAATTATGAATTTTCGCTTAGGTATTATAAACAATTTTTTACAAAATTTGTAGCATAAATTTACTACGCCTGTATTGTTAAGGAAATAGCGACAATCTATTATGTATATTAGGTATTATAATGATCACTGATTTACTCTCTATCTTAGAATCACTGATTAGTTTCAAATCAGTTACACCGAAAAGCGCTGGCTGCCTTGAATTTATCCAAAATTACCTTAACAATCTTGGATTTACTTGCCATGTCAAGTATTTTGGCCCCCATGAGAAACAGGTTGCCAATCTTTATGCAATCTATGGCAAACAGGAACCAAATATCTGTTTTGCCGGTCATCTTGATGTCGTTCCACCAGGTAATGAAGACCTATGGACAAGCGATCCTTTCAAAATGACTATTAAAGATAACTTCGTTATTGGACGAGGCGCAGTCGATATGAAAGGGGCGATTGCTGCCGCTATTTTAGCTACCAAGAATTATATACAAGACAAGTCTTCATTTAATGGCGCAATTAGTTTCTTACTGACGTGCGACGAAGAAGGGGACGGTATCTATGGCACTAAGGAAATGCTAGAATTTATCAAAGATCTTAGGCCAAGAATTAATTTTTGTATCCTTGGTGAACCAACTTGCACAAGTCAGGTTGGAGATACAATAAAAATAGGAAGACGAGGTAGTATTAATTTTGATCTTCGTATTATCGGTAAACAAGGACATGTTGCATATCCTGAAAAATCCTTAAATCCAATGCCAATTATGGTATCTATCTTGAATGAATTATGCAAATTACAACTTGATCATGGCACAGAGTTCTTCTTGCCATCTACTCTCGTCATTACTTCATTAGAAGGAGAAAATCCAGTTAGAAATCTAATCCCTAATTCGGCTAGCGCCAAGTTTAACGTCAGATTCAATAATTTACATTCTCCAGAGAGTTTAGATCAAATGATGCAAGATATTGTTTCTAAATACTCAAGTGATCACTTGCTTACATATACTTGTACATCATTACCGTTTATCCAAGAACTGAGTGATCAGATGAGAAAATTCATAAACCTAGTACAAAATGAAGCTGGTGTCATTGCAAAAATATGTACTGATGGAGGCACATCAGATGCTAGATATATTTATAAACATACCGAAGTGGTAGAGCTAGGTTTGTGCAATAATATGGCCCACAAAATTGATGAATCTACTCAAGTTTCTGATTTACAAACACTATATAACGTGTATTATAGCAGCTTAGTTAAGTTCCTAGGCTAGAAAGGCTAAATTGTACTTAATGCGGATGTGGCGGAACTGGTAGACGCCCTAGATTTAGGTTCTAGTGCCGCAAGGCGTGGGGGTTCAAGTCCCTCCATCCGTACCATCTAACCATTATTGTTAGGTTGCTGTTATTAATTCATAATTAAATTTGTTATAAGCTATGTTCATCACAGAGTTAAAGAAAGATAAAAGCGAATACCACGCTAAAGTTACAGTCTCTATTCATGATATCAACAAAGACATCGAAGCAAACTTAGCGCAGATTTCTAAAACTGCTAAGATGGATGGATTTAGGGTTGGCAAAGTGCCGCTTTCAGTACTCAAGAAAAAATACGCTGCTTCCATTAGAGCCGATATAGCAAATAAAAAAATACAAGAAGCTTCTAAGCAAGTAATAGCTAATAACAAACTGAATGCAGCTTTTGATCCTGTCGTAGAGGACTTAAAAAATGATGAAGGCAAAGATATCGAATTCGTTTTAAGATTCGAATTGGTCCCTGAAATAACTATGCCAGATTTTAAGAAAATATCTATCGAAAAACCTGTTGCTGATGTTTCTGAAAAAGACATAAACGAGGAACTCGATCATATCGCAAAATTCTCTAAAACATATGAAAAAGAGATTAAAACGAAAGCCAAAATAGGTGACCAAGTGACTATAGATGCTGTAGGTTACTTAGATGGAAAAGTTTTTGATGGCGGGAAAGTCACTGCTCACAAACTTGTTTTAGGAAGTAATACATTTATTCCAGGATTTGAGGATCAGCTTGTAGGAAGCAAGACTGGAGATGATGTATCAGTCAAAGTTACATTCCCAAAAGAGTAT
>JAAFHP010000110.1 GCA_013298405.1 Alphaproteobacteria bacterium
CTGTAAAATCATAGTTGTATATGTTTGACGTGGAAAATAGGAAAATACATCTTTATTATTGACTATAATCTTGCCTTTTCCTGGTCTCACCCAAACTCTAGCTATAGCATTCTTTCTTCTACCAGTGCCATACGCTCCACCACCAGGAAGAGATTTCTTAGATTTATATTGAACAACTTTCACTTCCTGATCGTCAGGAGTAGTTATTTTTTGTTTTGTTTTCTTTATTTCAAGTATTGGTACTTCCATAGCGATTACTTCTTATTTTTAGAATTTTTGCTAGCTAGATCAAAAACTTCAGGTTTTTGTGCAGAGTGAGGATGCTCAGATTCTGCATAAACATGAAGGTTACCTATTTGCACGTCACCTAATTTGTTTCTGCTGATCATTCTTTTTATTGCAAGCTTAACCACTCTTTCCGGGTATTTGCCAGCTAATACTTTACCGGCTGTAGTTTCTTTAATCCCACCAGGAAAACCAGTGTGACGATAATAAAACTTCCCTTTTTTAGGATCTGATTTCTTGCCTGTAAGATGCACTAACTTAGCGTTGATAATTACCACATGATCTCCGCAATCCATATGAGGAGTGTAAGTTGGTTTATGCTTGCCACGAAGCAGAATAGCCGTCTGACTTGCAAGACGCCCCAAAACTAAGTCTTTAGCATCAATTACCCACCATTTTTTATTAATTTCAGATGGTTTAGCTGAATAAGTCTTCACTGTATTGCCTTTTTAAGATTCGATAATCGGTGCTAAAAATAGCAGCTGATCCAGCAAGTTGTCAAGGACAATTTTCAAAAAAACTATCAGGTTCCAATTCCTCATTTTTTGTATTTTTAGTGCTGGTAAATTTAAACGATAATTTTCCCTCTCTTTTTGAATAGTCCATTGCTACTACACCGCCATCCTTGAGCTTACCAAATAGTATTTCATCTGCAATAGGCTGCTTTATTAATGCATCAATTACTCTATCAATCTCCCTGGCATTATTATTCTTTTTAAAGCAATATTCAGCACAAAATTGTCTTACCCCTTGCCCAATCACTAATCTGACTTTCTTGTCTGCTAAAAGTGCACCTAGCTCTTTTAAATTCTTGTTTACAATCTTGTCTACTATATCGTCAATGGGATTAAAAAGAATCACCTTATCTAATCTGCTTCTGAATTCAGGGCTAAAGTTTTCATTGAATAAACTTAAGTCCAATTTAACTTTTTCCTCGAAATTATTGTCATTAAACCCCATAGAATTTTTTTTCACCTCACAAACTAGGTTAGTAGTAAAAATAATTATTGTATGAGTAAAATTAATTACCTTCCCTGTATTATCAGTGAGCTTACCCTCGTCCATCACTTGCAAAAAAAGATTAAATATATCTGGGTGAGATTTTTCTATTTCATCAAAAAGCAAGACAGCATAAGGATATTTGCTGACTTCATTTGTAAGTATCCCGCCCTGATCAAAACCAACATAACCTGGAGCACTCCCAATCAATTTAGTAGATGAAGTTGCTTCTGAATATTCTGACATGTCAAACTTCAGTAACTTCATTCCTGTTAAATTAGCCAATTGTTTTGCCAATTCAGTCTTACCAACACCTGTTTGCCCTGCAAATACATAACAACCAGTTGGTCTATTACTTTTACGTAAGCCAGCTATAGAGAGCTTAATACTAGAACACAGGCTGTCAACAGCCTCGTCCTGACCAAAAACACTATTTTTCAGATTGTCACTTAATTTCTTCAGCTGGTCTATGCTATCTGATTCAAGCCTGATAAGTGGTATATTTGCAATAGATGAAATAAGCGCTTCTATGTCTTCAGGGGTGATAATCACTTTCGCTTTATTATTCGACCTCATTTTGCCTCTCGCCCCCGCTTCATCTATCAAATCTATTGCTTTATCAGGTAGTCTTCTGTCTGCTATATATCTCTCAGATAAAGATATAGCTGCCTTTAATGCAGATTCAGAATATTCAACATTATGATGCTTTTCATAACTGGATTTTATACCTTGAAGTATTTTAAGCGTTGACGCTTCATCCGGTTCGCTTATCACCACCTTCTGAAACCTTCTAACTAAAGCTTGGTCTTTTTCAAAATAGTTATGATACTCTTTGAATGTGGTAGAACCTATGCATCTGAGTTCACCTCTTGCTAAAGCTGGTTTTAAAAGATTACTAGCATCTATTCCCCCCATATTGGTCGAACCAGCACCAATAATGGTATGTATTTCATCAACAAATAGAATAGTATTTTTACTTTGCTGAAGATTGTTGATTAAAATCTTCACCCTCTCCTCAAAATCACCTCTGTATTTAGTACCAGCAACTAAGCTACCTATATCAAGTGCATAAATTGTGAAATCTTTAATCATTTCAGGAACGTCTCCTGAGACTATCTTTAACGCTAAGCACTCAGCTATTGCTGTCTTACCTACTCCAGGCTCCCCCACTAAAATCGCATTATTTTTTTTCTTCCTACACAATATTTCAATTGTCCTGAGAATTTCTGTTTGTCTTCCGACTAAGAATTCTATCAACCCAACCTTAGCTTTTTCATTCAGATTAGTGCAATATTTTTCTAAGGCACTTTCATTGTCACTAACTACAATTTGTTTGTGTTCTACAATATCACTCTCATGCTCGGTATGTGCTAACTCCACTTTAAAGTTTTTATTCAAAATTGATTTAGCCGGTGAACTTTTATACTCATTCTCAGGGTTATTTTTTATCATATTTATTATGTCTTGCCTACTTAAGTTAGACTCTTTTAAACAAGTCAGTGCAAATGCATCATGCTCAAAAAAGAACTCTGCTAGAACTTGCAAGCCACTGATAACCTTGTACCCGCCAGCTTGACTGTGAAGGGCTGCCCTTTGAACGATTCGCTGAAAACCAGCGGTGGGCCTAGATTCTTTTACTTCCTTATCAACAAGTTCTACTAACTCCTTTTCAATATAACGCTTTAATCGATCTCGTATCAGCGCTATATCTATTTTACTTTTAACCAAAATCTGCCTGACATCGGAATCCTCAATAAGAGCTAAGAGTAAATGCTCATAAGTAGCATATTCATGCTTATACTCAGTTGCGATAGAAAGAGCCCTTCTAAGAGTTAACTCCAGTTCATTTGAGAGCATGATAATCTCTAATATTGAATAATTGAATATCTACTAAATTTAAGTATAAATAATATTCCTCATAAACTCTCGAATATTAATTTTGTAAATCACTATTTTGTATAGATTTGTGATATGAGTTCTTCTATGCTAAGGTTAGGGTAATTTTGGGTAATTAAAATTAGTATTAATTAATAAAAATGAATAATAAACTTCTACTTGCCATAGCGGTTATTCTGGCAATATTAGGAACCGCCAAGTTGCTAGTCACTTACAATGCCCAAACAAGTAAAAGTAACACTGCAAATATTGTCCAAAACAATCTGAAAATTTTGATATATAGTAAATCAACATGTATGTATTGTGTTCGTGCAAAAGACCTGCTAGATAAAAAGTCAATTCCTTACCAAGTGATAGATTTAAGTAGTAATGTTGATTTGCATCAAAAATTAGCTGCAAAAACTGGTCAAAACACAGTGCCGTATGTATTTGTAAACGATCAATTTATCGGGGGTTTTAGCCAACTAAAGAGTATGGAAGAATCCGGGCAGTTTTATGAAAAATAAGTATTCACGATAGGAGCAAAAAATGAGTTATGTACCAATAGTTGTAGAGCAAACTTCACGAGGAGAAAGGTCATATGATATTTACTCAAGACTTTTAAAAGAAAGAATT
>JAAFHP010000111.1:0-2854 GCA_013298405.1 Alphaproteobacteria bacterium
CATTGAATACTCTGTCAAGGTATGGAACAAAAGATTTAAAATCATTTTCTGACCGAGCTTTTCTCCAATATAGTTCACTTTCACTCGATGCTATACTAAACTCATGCTGTATATCGGCAGTCAGACATGTTTGCTTATCATATCCTTCTTTAATGAGCTTCAAATTCATTTTCTGCCAATTATCAAGTCCTTGCTTCTCCTTATCTGCATCTTGAATTAGTTTTTCAAGTTCTTTGGAAGTAGACATATCGTGAAGTACCGCAGCAAAAGTAGCCATTTCCTGGCCCCTGCTAGCAGCAGCACCACTAGGAATTCCAGTTGCCATATCCCAGTGAGCAATCATTGCAACATTTCGAAGATGAGCCATTTTAGTAAGCTCTGCCTCAAGTAGACTATAATTCTTTATTTTTTCTGACATATCACCAAAATATTTAAAATTTACAAATCAAAGTATTTAACTAGGTCTTCAGCTGTTAGATTTTGCTTTTCTTGAGAGTCCATATCTTTGACTATTTGGCCATGATATAGCATGATGGTTCTCCCCCCAAATTCAAGAGCTTGAGTCATACTATGAGTTATCATCAAAGCTGTCAACTGATGCTTTTTAACTATCTTATTAGTTAATTCCAAAATATTTTGAGCGATCTTAGGATCAAGGGCCGCAGTGTGCTCGTCTAGTAATAGTATTTTTGAGTCTTGCATTGTTGCCATAACAAGGCTTAATGCTTGCCTTTGTCCACCTGATAATGAGGAAACTTTATCTGTGATTCTATCTTCAAGGCCAATACCGACTTCAGACAATGCTTCTTTAAACGTGGCTCGTAAATTTGTATTGAGACAAGTTTTTAAACCTCTTTTCTGCCCACGCTTACAAGCTATTGCCATATTTTCTTCTATGGTAAAATCAGCAAAAGTTCCAATCATTGGATCCTGAAAAACTCTTGAAACTAAAGAAGAGCGCTTTTCCACAGAAATATTTGTTACATCAATTTTATCAATAAACACTTTGCCATTAGTGGGGGCAGTATTACCTGATAGAATATTCATTATGGTAGACTTACCCGCACCATTTCCTCCTATTATGGTGACAAATTCTCCATCCATTACTCTCAAGTTAATGGATTTTAAAACGTGATTTTCAAGCTTACTGCCTTTGTTAAAAATTACATCAATATTTTGCAGCTCTATCATATAGCCCTCACATCCTTTTTCTTTTTTAACCTGGTCAACACCATTGTCACTGCAACTATTAGAGCTGTTAATAAATTTAAATCAGATGCTTCAAGGCCTAAATCAGACGCATTGAGTGCAAAGCCAATTACTATTCGATACAGTATTGATCCTGCAGTGCAGGTAATTAGAGCTGTGATAATCCGATTTGGATGAATTATTGCATCCCCAATTATAACAGAAGCAAGTCCTACTATTATGGTTCCAGTTCCCATTGAAATATCTGCAAAACCTTGTGACTGGGCAAAAATAGAACCAGCAAGTGCAACTATTGCATTACTAATTGCAAGTGCAATAATTTTCATAGTACCAGTATTAACTCCATAAGCAGCACAAATTTTTTGATTAATACCAATAGCTCTGATAGCAAGACCTATTTCAGACGCAAAGAATTTTGATATTAGTGCGACAACTATTAGTAGTATAATCAAAATGGTGGCTATTACTTGGCCACTATTAAACAGGCTCATTGAATCCATAATGGCAATATTAGGACGGCCCATTATTCTTAAATTAATCGAGTAAAGCGCGGTCATAGTCAGTATACTTGCAAGTAAACCTAATATTTGCCACCTGACATTTAAATAACCAGTTGTAATTCCCGCTATTGCCCCAGCCAGCATGGACATCGCTGTTGCCATATACGGATCCCAGCCTGCTATGATCATTGCAGCACTTACTGCGGCGCCGATAGTAAAGCTACCATCAACCGTTAGGTCTGGAAAATCTATTATTTTAAAAGTAATATACACTCCAATAGCAACCAGTGAATATATCAGCCCAATCTCTATTGCCCCAATTAGCTGCAACTGATTCATTTGTTCTTCTCTCTTTGCTTAAATTTTATCGGTATCTCAATACCAAATTTGTCTGCCACATCTTCATTAATTTCCGTGCGGATAATATTGGTAGTTTGAATCTTATTATCTAACTTTTTACCATTTATTATATCAGCAATCATTCCAGCTAATTGATACCCACTTTTATAATAATCTGCTCCGACTGCAATCATCACCCCTTCATTAACTAAAGTTGGATCACAGGAAATTAAGGGAATTTTATACTGATTACTCTGCCTAACCATAGTATTAAGAGCTGATACGATAAGGTTATCTTGCGGAACAAAAATCACATCAACTTTGCCAACCAAGCTACCAAAGGCTGATTTGATTTCTGCTGAGTTATTTATCGGTACTTTTTTTAACCCAATTCCTCTTTTTTCTAGGGTTTCTGAAAACTTATCCACCGTTATGGTTGAATTTATTTCTCCATTATTAAATAAAACACCAACATTTTTGATATTTGGCATAATTTCAAGTACAATATCAACCATTTCATCTAGTGGTGGCCTGTCTGTAACTCCTATAACATCATCATCATCAAGACCAGCTCCGACTGGATCTGTGACTGCTACAAAAGCCAAAATAGATCCTTCTTTTTTTGCTTTTAGTAATGTTTGTGCAGAAGGAGTTGCTATAGCGACCATAAAGCCTGGCTTTTGTGAAGCTTGCTTTTGAGCAATTTGTACACTTGTAGCAATACTACCTTGCGCATTAGAAAGTTGGATTCTGGCTTTTTCTGGGAGAATTTTTCTATCTTCTAAGCCTTTTATTAAACCAAAAAA
>JAAFHP010000111.1:2864-3658 GCA_013298405.1 Alphaproteobacteria bacterium
TATTAAACCATTATATGCTGCATCAAGTGCCACATGCGAAACAAATTGGTTTACAGTGATTTCTACCTTATCAACTGCCATAACATTAGTGACAAAGCTAATTATTATGATAAAAAATAATGTTAATATATCCTTTTTCATTGCTACTACCCCGTTATTTTTATTTTAATTCCTAAGACTTCTTTTGGTATTTCTATCTTTAAAGATTTTGCTGTATTTTTATTAAAGTAAATCTCTGGCTGCTTAGGTTGTGTGATTTTTATAACCCTGTTTCCACGTAAAACTTCTGCAACTAGCTTTCCAGCTGCTTTTCCAACTTCATATTGGTTGTACCCAACACACCCTAAAACTCCTTGTTTTACTGAATCAGGATCACTAGAAAATACTGGGACATTATGATCAATTGATAATTTCACGAGCTTTGGCATTGCTGCAAAAACAGTATTATCTGATGGTATATACACAGCATCTACTTTGCCTACAAGACGCTGGAATCCTTGAGCAATTTGGCTTGAAGTAGTAATTGATGATTCAATTGAATTTATATTGTTTTTTTCTAGTACGTCTTTTATCGCAGAAATGGTTTTTACTGAGTTAGCTTCACCCGAATTATATATAAGTCCGATGGTTTTTATCTTTGGCAAAATTTGTTTTATTAGCTGAACCTCTTTTTCTAATGGTGGGCTATCCACTGCTCCTGTAAGATTAATTTTAGGTTCATCAATACTGGCAATTACTCCTGCGGCAACAGGGTCAGTAACCGATGAAAACACTATCGGTATATTGGAATTTTT
>JAAFHP010000112.1 GCA_013298405.1 Alphaproteobacteria bacterium
CTGCAGAAGACGTTTGCTGGGCAGATTACTATAGAAAAGGTAGAGTCAACAATAGTTGTAAAACCTTTGAATCCAGAAGCAAGAGCAATGTGGGGTACTGCAAGAAGTATCATAAACGGCATGGTAAAAGGTGTTACCACGGGTTTTCAAGAAGAGCTTGAGGTTAATGGTGTTGGTTATAGGGTAATGGTAAAGGGTAAATATTTGAATTTGACCTTGGGGAAAAGTCATAATACCAAGATTGAGATTCCTGAAGGTATAAAAGTAGAAACCCCAAAGCAAACAACAATAATGCTTGAATCCCATGATAAAGAAAAGTTAGGTCAATACATTGCGGTCATTAAGAACCAAAGACCACCTGAACCATATAAAGGTAAAGGAATTAAGCGTAAGGATGAGTATGTCCAAAGAAAAGAAGGTAAAAAAGGTTAGATTTTAAGGTATAAAAAGATGAGTTCAAATAATCAAGCTTTCATAAAAAGAAAACAAAGAGTCAGAATTAAGCTTAAGAAAATTACTGACAGAAATAGATTGTCGGTGTTTAAGTCTGGAAGGCATATATATGCTCAGATTATAGATGATGCTAATTCAAGAACTTTAGTTGCAGCTTCGACCCTTGATAAAGAAATTAGAAAAGCTGGAAAATCTAATTGTAATATAGAGTTGGCTATAAAAGTTGGAAAACTGCTCGCTGATAGAGCGGAAAAGGCAGCAATAAAAATGGTGGCTTTTGATAAGGGTGGACATAAGTTCCATGGTGTTATTAAAGCTCTTGCTGATGAGGCAAGGAAAAAACTTCAATTTTAATTATAGAGAAAACAAATGTCTAAGAGTGCTGACAGTTTATTAGAAGATTTAGTACATGTTAACAGAGTGACTAAGGTAGTAAAAGGAGGTCGTAACTTCTCTTTTGCTGCTGTGGTGATTGTTGGCGATGAAAACGGCAGTGTAGGTTATGGAAGTGGTAAAGCAAAAGAAGTAACCGAAGCAAGAGCTAAAGCTTCAAAAGATGCCAGAAATAATATGATTACAGTTCCGCTGTACAAGGGGCGAACAATACATCATGATGTACTTGGTAAAAGTGGTGCAGCAAAAGTGCTTCTAAGAAGAGCCGCTCCTGGTACTGGAGTTATTGCTGGAGGGCCGCTTAGATCAATTTTTGGACGTTTAGGTATAAAAGATATCGTAGCCAAATCTCTTGGTTCATCGAGTCCTAATTCAATGATTGCTGCTACGTTTAATGCTTTAAGGAATTTAAATTCACCAAAAGCTATAGCCAATAGAAGAGGAAAAAATATAGCTGAATTATCGGTTGTTCCTAACGTTGTAGAAGAAAATTAAAATAAAGAAGAAGTATACTATCATGGCCGAAAAAAAAATGAAAGCGAAATCTCAGATAAAGGTAACTCAAACAGGAAGTGCAATAGGGCGTCCTCCGATTCAGCGCCGGAGTTTAATTGGTCTTGGTTTAAATAAAATGCATAGAAGCAGGTTGCTCGAAGATACTCCCTCAATAAGAGGAATGATCGACAAAGTGGGGCATCTTGTCAAAGTTGAAACCGAATAGATTTATTAGGATTAAAAATATGAAGTTAAATGAATTATTTAATACTCCTGGTTCCAAAAAACCACGTAAGAGAGTAGGTAGGGGAATTGGTAGTGGCACAGGTAAGACTTGTGGTAGAGGTCATAAAGGGCAGAAGTCAAGGTCTGGTGTAGCCATCAAAAAGGGTGGAGAGCATACACATTTACTTAAAAGATTACCTAAGAGAGGTTTTAATTGCTCTAAGGGTATTAAGTATACACCAATCAGCCTGGCTGATATTGAAGTGTTGATAGAAATGAAGAGAATTAAAGCTTCAGACAATATCAACAAAGAGCTTTTAGTAAGCATTGGATATATAAAAAGTAATAATGTACCGGTGAAATTATTAGGTGGTATCGACAAAGTGAGTCATAAGCTAACCGTAGAACTTGATTCTTGCTCAGAGTCAGCCAAGAATGTTGTTGAAAAAGCTGGTGGAAAGGTAGTATAAGTGTATTTTGGCTATTTAATTAGCTCGCATAGGAAAAAATAAGCAATGCAAAATTCAAGAGGTGAACTTAGTAGTAGAATTATATTCACTCTAAGTGTGTTGGTTGTGTGTAGGTTTGGGTCGTTCATACCTGTGCCTGGTATTGACTCGGTAGCCATGGCAAGTTTTGCATCTCAAAATCAAGCAGGAATCTTAGGAATGTTTAATATGCTCTCTGGTGGATCATTAGAGAGAATGTCAATTTTTGCTTTGGCTATTATGCCATATATTACTGCATCAATTGTTGTACAGCTGATGACGATAGCTTATAAACCGCTTGAAAACTTGAAAAAAGAAGGAGAGATTGGTCGTAAAAAAATCAACCAAATCTCAAGATATCTGACTGTATTATTTGCAGCATTTCAGGCTTACGGTATGACAATAGGCCTTGAAGCTACGGTGACACCGATAGGACCTGTGGTTATCATTCCTTCACTAATATTTAAAGTATCTACAATCACAACATTAGTGGTTGGAACGATGTTTCTCATGTGGTTAGGTGAACAAATCTCCTCTAGAGGGATAGGTAATGGTACGTCGTTAATAATTTTTATCGGCATAGTATCTGGTTTACCTAGCGCGATGATAAGTATGTTTGAGCTTTCAAGAAAAGGAGCTATGTCACCTATAATTGTTATGTCAATATGTGTTGGTGTAATAGCGATGATTTCTATAATAATTTTCTTTGAGCGCGCTCAGAGAAAAGTTTTAGTTCAATACCCAAAAAGACAAGTTGGTAATAAGATTTATGGTGGTGATTCTACTCATATGCCACTTAAACTAAATACTTCAGGGGTAATACCGCCAATTTTTGCAAGTTCGGTATTGTTGTTTCCAACTACCATCTCAGGTTTTTCAGGAAATAATTCAGAATGGATGGGTGCTATTTCTACGTACTTAGGTAGAGGCAAGCCTTTATTCATAGTGCTATATGTTGCTTTGATATTATTTTTTAGCTTCTTCTATACAGCGGTGGTGTTTAACTCTGAGGAAACTGCTAATAACTTAAGGAAGCATGGTGCTTATATTCCAGGGCGTAGACCGGGAAAAAATACTGCTGAGTATTTTGATTATTTATTGACTAGACTAACTGTTATTGGCGCCTTGTATTTATCTGTGGTGTGTATAGTGCCAGAGTTATTGATGAATAAGCTATCTATGGCCTTTGCATTGGGAGGAACTAGTTTTTTAATTGTTGTAAATGTTGTTCTAGATACTTTCACTCAAATACAAACACATCTCTTTAGTGCAAGATATGAAGGGCTTGTCAAGAAAATGAGGTTAAAGGACAAATGATAAAGAAGGTTATAGTGCTAATGGGGTTACCTGGTTCAGGAAAAGGAACGCAAGGTGCAATTATGTCCAAAGAATTACTGATCCCACATATCTCTACCGGTGATATCTTAAGAAAAATGGTGCAGCAAGATACCCCTGATGCGAAATTACTTGCAGGGTATATGAATGAAGGAAAGTTAGTTCCAGCTGATTTAGTAAATAAAATTGTTAGAAGATTCATACTTTC
>JAAFHP010000113.1 GCA_013298405.1 Alphaproteobacteria bacterium
GATTCATCTTAACTTCTCTTTCTTGAATGCTAATATCAGATGGCTCTAGTTCGCTACTATCTGATATTAAAACCGCTCTATGAATTATGTTTTCAAGCTCTCTTACATTTCCTGGCCAAGTATATTTCATCATTTTTTCTAGAGCTAGTTTAGATAATTTCTTTTCAGCAACACCATTGTTTCTACTATATTTTTTTATAAAAAATTCTGATAGTAATTCTATATCTCTTTCTCTTTCACTTAATGAAGGTAGCTCAATATTAATTATATTTAGCCTAAAATACAGATCTTCTCTAAAATTGCCTTTTTCTATTTCTTTTTGCAAATCTCTATTTGATGTAGCAATGATTCTTAAATCTACCTTTACTGGGGAATTACCACCTACCCGATCAATTTCCTTTTCCTGAATAGCTCTTAAAAGCTTTGCTTGAAGTCTTGAGTCCATTTCGCTAATTTCATCTAAAAGCAGCGTCCCTCCTGATGATTCTTCAAATTTTCCAATTCTCCTTGAAAGTGCTCCTGTAAAAGCTCCCTTTTCATGACCAAATAGTTCAGATTCTAATAAATTCTCAGGTATAGCAGCACAATTCACTGCAACAAATGTCTTTTCTTTTCTTTTACTTTTATTATGAATGTAACTGGATAATACTTCTTTACCCGTCCCAGATTGGCCAGTAATGAGAACATTTGCATCTGAAGCAGCAATTTTATCCGCAAGGGCTATTGCTTCTGTCATAGCCTTTGATTTACCTATAATATTTACTGTATCATCAGAAAGAGCGGCAAAGATAGCTGCAATTAGTCTCTCATCAGGAGGTAGGGGCATAAATTCCCTCGCTCCAGATTTAATAGCTAATACCGCTTCCTTAGGAGAACATTGAACACCATATGCAATAACAGGTGTGGACATTTTTTCATTATTCATACTTTGTACCAACTGTTTAACGTCAAATTTAACATCAACTAAAACTAAATCTGCTCCTTTACCTTGGCATAGAAAATCAACCGCTTGATCACAAGATTCGACCATAACTACTTTTGCGTTTTTTGATCTTGCAATGTCTATTGCAGTCTTAATTTCACTATTAACATCTCCTACTATTAAGAGCCTCATATTAGCATTCTTCATAAAATTGGTTACATCATGCTAGTGTAGTTTAAGTTTTATCTTCTCCAAGGCGGTACAACAACTTTATATACACTGTCTTTGATAATAACTTCTTTTTTCCCAAGCCCCAAGTACTTTTCCTCTCGTAGTAATGATATAGCAACATTTTTGTATGAGGAACATATATAGCCAAGTAAGTCACCACTGCTATTATGTATTTCATCACCTTTAGCCAAAGGTGCAATATTTGTGCCATCGATAATCTGTAAACCAAAGATTTTTTTTCTCACTTCCCCTAAATACTTCGTTCTTGACATAACCTCTTGCCCGACATAGCAACCTTTATTAAAATCTATTGCGCCAAATTCAATTGCACCAAATTCAATTGGAATTGATTTCTCGTATTTGAGGTCCATATCCCCATCTATTATAAAATATTTATACTTATCTTCTAAGTAGAAATCATATGATTTTTCAAGGTCAGTAGGTATTTTGTTGGCGCTTGCTAGAGACCTAAATGACAATTGACCATAACGTGGATCTTTTAATGAATACACCACCCCGTCACTTATCTCATGTTTGGAATACAGAACACACATCTCATTTGATATATCTGAGATCTCAACAAGGCTTCTAAGCTTATACATACCAAGTTTTGCTATAAATGATGGTTTAGACTCGGCGTTTATATCCAAAAGAAACTCCTTGTCGGCATTTTTATATACAAATAGATCACAAAGATATCTTCCTTGATTAGTCAAAAAATAATTGTAACTATATGATTTTTTGTTTATATCGTTTGTAAACAATGATTGTAAAAACATAGCAGAATCTTGACCAGATACTTTAACAACCGATCTATTAGAAAGAACTTGGATCATATAGTTTTACTTGAATTCATAATCTGCTGAAAAATAATTTCTAAATCTGGGCTTGCGGTGTGAATATCAACAATTTCTTCTCCTAACGTACTTATATTATGAAATATTTTATAATAATCAGTTTTTTCTTGATCAATATAAAATCGTATTTTGTTTGGAGAAATGAACTCATATTTCTCTTCGATGCCCACGGGATTAATCAGATTAGAAAATGTAAATTCTATGTATTTACTACCTAAACTATCTAAAATTTGGTTTTTACTATCTTGTTTTACAATTACACCATTATTTATGAACGCTATTTCATCGCAAAGTTCTTGCGCCTCTGTTAGGTAATGAGTTGTAATTATAATTGTAACACCTTGGTTTTTAAGACTTTTTATATATTTCCATAGCTGATCTCTTAGCTCGATATCCACGCCAGCTGTAGGCTCATCAAGAACCAGCACTGGCGGACTGTGAACCATAGCTTTTGCAATTAAGAATCTTCGTTTCATCCCACCAGAAAGAGCTTGAGGATAGCTGTCCCTCTTGTCCCACAAGCTAAGGGCTTTTAAAATACCTTCTGTTTTTCTGTTACCAGGTTTAATACCGTAATACCCAGCATAAAACTCTAAAGCGTCAAAGATTGGAAAAAAGGTATCGTACACCACTTCTTGTGGCACTATTCCTATCTGCCCCCTGGCGCTCTTAGGGCGCTCATCAATGGATATATCCATAATACAGACATTACCAGACGTTTTCTTAATTGTGCCGGCTAAGATATTAATTAACGTTGATTTGCCGGCGCCATTTGGACCAAGCAAACCAAAAATCGTACCTTTGGGGACGCTCAAATTAATATTATCTAAAGCCCTTTTAGCTACACCGTTATTCTCGGAGTAGTCTTTAATTACATTAGTAACTTTAATTGCATCTTGCATTTAGTATAAAAATTAAGCTTTTGAACACAGTTTTAGCTAAGAGCTTCAATAATATTATCACCTTTATTTACTTCTTTTATAGAAGAAGTATTATGCAGATCTTTTATTAAACTAGATAGCGCACCAGTTTCGTACATTTCTCTAACAATATCACATCCACCGATAAACTCCCCTTTGATATATAATTGGGGTATTGTAGGCCAATCAGAATAATCCTTTATACCTTGCCGCAAGGCGTCGCTCTCTAGGATGTTCACGTCCTTAAACTTCACATTAAGAGTTTGTAATATTCCCACAACCATAGCGGAAAATCCACAATTTGGAAAATCTTTAGTTCCTTTCATGAACAATACCACTTCGTGGTTAGAAATTAGTTCATTAATAAAATCATATATTTTTTTTTCATTCATAAGCATAATTACCAAGAAACAAATACTTGCGTCAAATTTCGCACTCGATTATATACAATTATTGATAAAAAATAAATAAAAAAGAAACAATGTTATCTATCGCAAAAGTTGAAACTATATTTTCGATACTACACTCTAGGGTGAAATCACCAAAAACAGAGCTTGATTATAATAACTACTTCACTTTAGCAATAGCTGTCATCTTATCTGCGCAAGCGACTGATATTTCCGTAAACAAGGCTACAAT
>JAAFHP010000114.1 GCA_013298405.1 Alphaproteobacteria bacterium
TAATCCAAATGAATTACTTAATATACCAAAACCGTCCATCAAATTACTAGCTAGTTGTAAACCATTTGATCCCAGCATCATTGCTGCTTTAGTGTTTTTAGCAATATCATTGAAGTTGTTGTACTTATCAGCATTAACAAAATATACTTTATTTGCGTGTTGAATTCCTACTATTTTCATACAAAACCCTCTAAAAGTTAACTGGTTATTTTTATATGTTAACACATATCAATAATCAAATCAAGTAAAAAATTAATTTTTTAACCAATTTAGCAATTATTTTAATAAATCATTAATGTTTTGGTTGCCTTATACTGTCCACAAATAAGTAACGAATCCAAGATCTAATCCGGGATGACTGTGCATTATTCAGGATAACAAACAAGGTTATCCCGGGCTTGACCCGGGATCCACAAAAGAGTATTGAGAGGTTGTAGTTGTTTAGATGGATCCTGCTATCTGGGCGCAGGATGACTAATTTTTTTTATCACATACTCAGGATTCTATCTGTTGTTCTTGCTGATCAACTGAATCTGTACCTGACTTACAAATCTTCATCAATGATTTTCTAAATAAGTATAGAACAAACACACCAACAAACCAGAGTATGAAGATCTGACCGGTAAGTAAAAGTTCTCCATCTTTACTAATTATCTGTTTAAATAGCAGGTATAATGAAGACGCAAGTGCAATAGGAGCTACAACAAATACCGCGGGGCACCTAAATGGACGCTCAACGTGTTTTTGTGTGAATCTAAATAACATCACAATGATAGTGATAATCACATAATCTGACAGAGCAGCCATACTAGATAGTTTTGCTAAAATATCGTAAGGCAAAAATGCTCCCATGATGCCAGTTAATAGTGTGAATATAATAATAGTAATATGTGGGCTGTCATATTTATGGTGAAGCCTTGAGATAAATTTAGGTAATAATCCATCTCTTGCGATTACATAGAAAATTCTAGATTGACCGTAAAGATTTAGCATTATTACCGTTGTCATCCCAGCTACTGCGCCTGTTGCAACTAGTGTTGAGCCAATGTTGCTACCATGCAATCTTAAAGCATGAGCTAGAGGTTGGGCGTTATCTAGTTCTGTTGTAGGAACCATACCAGTTATTGTTGTTGCAACAATAATATACACAACCGTTGCTAAAAGTAATGAACCAATAATGCCAATCGTGAGATTTCTTTTTGGATTCTCACATTCTTCAGCGGCGCTAGCAAGCACACCAAATCCAGTGAATGCAAAGAACAAAATAGAAGAACCAAGCATGACATCATCTAAGCCGTTTGGCATAAAATTTTCCCAGTTTGTAGCATCAAACTTAGGTGCAGCAACGAAAACAAATACTGCAATGGCTGCCATTTTTATAAATACCAAAATGTTGTTCAGTCTTTTGCTATCTTTGGTACCCAAGTACAACATAAATCCTACAAACATTATGATAAACAAAGCGGGGAGGTTAATTAATCCACCCTCTGCAGGGGAGGCAGAGATAGCTTTTGGCAAATGTATGCCAGCAGTATCTAATATTCCTTGAATATAGGCTGACCAACTACCAGAAACTGCAGATGCAGCAAAACCTAATTCGATAATAATGATTCCACCTACAAGCCAGGCAAAAACTTCCCCAAATGCCACGTATGTATATGTATAAATACTGCCAGAAGTTGGAAGCATTGTAGCTAGCTCTGTATAAGCTAGAGCCACAAATATACACACTGCACCTGCAATTGCGTAAGATATGGTAACAGCAGGTCCTGAGTATTTGGCCGCAACAAAGCCAGTTAAAGTGAAAACTCCTGTGCCAACAATTGCTCCAAGGCCAAGTAAAATAAGGTCAAATGAAGTTAAGGTTCTATCAAGACCGCTAGAATTTCCAGCTTCTTTAACTGATTCTAAACTTTTTTTTCTAAAAAAACTCACTATGTTATTACCCCCATATTATTAACTTAAATTATATCGTTTGTGATCCATCCGCCACCTAAGACTCTTGTTTCATTATACAAAACACAGGCTTGTCCTGGAGTAATAGCTTTTTCTTCTTCTATTAAAGAAACTTCAGCTATATTATTTTCTAGCATCTTCAATTTAGCTTTGACTCCAATGGTTGTAGACCTTACTTTTGCAGTAATGTCAAAGTCTAAAAGACTAATATCTGTCGCTAGCCAGTTAACATCTTTTATTAAAAACTTCTTTTTAATTAAGGAAGATTCTGGTCCAACATAAACTGTATTTGCCTCTGGGTCAATTTTAATTACATAAATGGGTTCCCCATAGGCGATTCCAAGACCTTTTCTTTGACCAACTGTATAATTAACAATCCCTTGATGAGTGCCCATTTCGAAACCATCTACATGTATAAAATTGCCTGGAATGTTGGAATTTGGCCTTAACTTATTAATGACATCTCTATAATTTCCATTGGGTACAAAACATATATCTTGGCTATCTGGTTTATCAGCAACTTCTAAGCCAAACTTCTTTGCCATGTTTCGTGTTTCTTGCTTAGTTTGTCCACCTAGTGGAAACATAAGATAATCAAGCTGCTTGAGTGTGGTAGAAAATAAAAAATAACTTTGATCTTTGTCATGGCTAAGGCCTTTATGTAATTCAGGGGTGTTATTATTGATCACTTTTTGTACATAATGACCAGTTGCAAGAGCGTCAGCACCTAATTCTTTTGCTGCTTTGAGAAGATCACTAAATTTAACTGATTGGTTGCACTTAACGCAGGGCAAAGGGGTTTCGCCACGAAGATAACTATCAGCAAAATCGTCTATTACCTCTTGCTTAAACTTGCTTTCATAATCAAAAATGTAATGGGGGAAACCCAAACTATCTGCAACCATCTTAGCATCATATATATCTTGTCCAGCGCAGCACGCGCCTTTTTTCATTAGCGCTAAGCCATGATCGTATAATTGCAATGTGATACCAATAACATTATGTCCTTGGTTATGAAGCATTGCTGCTACAACGGAGCTATCTACGCCACCAGACATGGCAACAACAATAGTTTTTTTTGCAGAAGACATAAGTGTTAATTTCGAAATTAAGGCTGTGATTTTATTAAATTTTGTCAATAAAATCAAGGTTTGATTTTTGTTTCCGCTTCTGCGTTTATTTCCTTAAGTTTATCTGAGTAATTCTGAACCATTTTCCCTTAGTCACCCCAAACACCCATAAAGTCACCCCAAATACCCCATAAGTCACCCCAAACTTGATTTGGGGTCCATAAATGAGTAATGGATGCTGAATCAAGTGCAGCGTGATTAGGGGCGGTTCAGGATGACATGAGCTATCTGTATATTATTTTATCACTAGTCATCCCGGGCTTGATCCGGGATCCAAAGTATCACAAGGTTATAGCGATTTTAAGGTGGATCCTGGATCAAACCCAGGATGACGACTGTGGGTTTCAGGATTGAATGCTTTCCTTAATAAACATAGTTGATGACTAAATCTGATTCAAGGTCTCACGGTTTGATGTGATAGGCATAGTTCAAATTTAACTGAAACTTACGCCTT
>JAAFHP010000115.1 GCA_013298405.1 Alphaproteobacteria bacterium
AATTTCTAAGAATAAAAACAAATCGACATATTAATAAATTTTAATATAATTGCGTTTTTAATTAAGGGATATTTATATGAAAAGAGCTCCTAGTAATCACAATAATTTCGCGTTAATATCTCCAATAAAAGAAACTATTTTTTCTTTTCACACAGCTATGAATTTATACAACGCGTATACTCTTGGTGGTCGAAATCATGCTGGAGTCGTTGCTGTTACGTCTGTTGTAGATGGTGTGCTTTCTTCAAATAACATAACAGGTAAGAATTATTTGAGTTTATCAAGCTTCTGGGGTTATTTAGCATGGAGTGCCATACAACAAGTACAATCCTCAAAAACAATACCAAGTCAATATAAAGTGCCGTTATATGCAGCATCTTCTTTGATAGGGCTCGGAATGGTAACCCTTGGACCTGACATTTTTGCTCCGAAAATTGGTAATAAGAACGTAGCAGATTCTGTGAGATTAATGGCTAGTTTTTTTGACAAAACAAACATAATTAAACCATTAGAAGAATCTTTTAATAAAAGCTATGTTACAGGTGTTATTTATTTAGTAAGTAATATCAAACAATTGCTATCTAACAAATTTATTTTATTTTGCCTACTATATCAAGGAATTGATTTAGCAAAATTGGTTTTAATACAAAAATATTTTCAATATCTGCCTACAGAAAAAATGGCATCATTTTTTGCTGCTAAAGAAGAAAGTCCGTTAAGTTACTTAGTGAAATTATCTTTGCTTAAGTTAGTTAAAGAGGTCATAGAAGTTACTCATAGTAAGATGACAATTAGATTAAGTGAGGGTATAAGAAAAGATATAGACAAACAAGTGATAGAGATTGTATTACGAGATGATAATACTTCAAAAGTCATGGATCTTGGTCCTAGAGTAAATGATTTATCTAATCAAATATCAGCAATTTTCAATAAAACTACCACGGGCACTGGACAAACTATGCAAGGCGTAGTAATTCCATTATTACTACAATCCAGCCCTAGTCACCCTACCTCTAAAAAAGTATTGGATTCTAATCCATCGTTGTTTTTATTAAACTCATTAATTAATACAATCTTCAACTACACTAATATCAATATACTTGAGAAATGGATAGAAGCTACATTCTTTGGCTCCAAAAAAGAAGGAGCTTCAGAAGACGTTGAAATTAGTGCACAAAAATTTGGTATGGTTACTTTAACTACTATTACTACCCCATCTGATTATGCTTACGCCAATATCCAAGAAATCGCTAAATTAGGTGGCAATGAATACATGCTCGGTAAGGTGTTAGCGTATATAGACAAAAATTCTACATCTAATAGTCAGAGTAAACCTGCAATTAATTCTTTACTAAATTTTGCCAAAAATATGATCCAAGAATTTCTCTACGCTGGTATATTTATATCCCAAGGAATTGGCCAGAAAGAGTTTCTCTCTATCGAGACGGATATAGGGATTTTAACAGGAACCTTGGGGCTAAATGATCTAAATATGCCATTACTTATTGGAGATCAGCAGGCTGGTCCAGCGGAAATAATGGTCACTTTGAAAGTGCTAAAAGAAAAACGCCATGGTGGTCCAGAGCGTTTATTAAGTGATTATATGACTCTATTTTTAGAAGACTATCACTTAAAGAAAAAAGCCGCACCATCAGATATGCTACATATTAGAGAATTAGCATTTGAACCTGGGCATATATACGCAGTAACCGGTAAGATTGGTACTGGTAAAACAACACTTCTGACAGATATTGCAAAATGTCTCATGCCAGTTTTTGGTTCAAGTGGTAAGATTTTTTATCCAATGTATCAAGGTCATGCCATTAAAGAAATTTTTTGTGGCACTATTGCCTTTTCACCTCCAGCTACAACCTTGTTTGAGCGTTTAACTTATCGACTAGATCAACAATTTGTAAATCTACATAAAGAAGACATAATGCAATTTGCTATGAGATTATTTACTCAATGTGGTCAGCATGGTTTTTCTAGAGAAAAGCTGTCAACTAAAGGTAGTGATGATAAGCTCTCTCTAAGTACTGGACAGACAAAATTAGCAATAATCTTTGGCGCTATAATCTATAAAAAATACATAAATGCACCGGCATTATTTGTTATGGATGAAACGCTAGCTAATTTGGATATTGATACTACACACTCAATTTGCAAAATAATAAAAGCTACCTTTTATGATTCAATTGTCTTATCCGTTGATCACAATGCGAAGCATAACAGAGAATTTTATACTGATTTAATAGATTTAGCTGGATATGTTCCTGAGACTGAAGATGTTCTAATGATCGGTGATATATAGGATTTATTGTAACAAGTCTTATTATCCTAGTTGGCTTTTTTTATACTCAGCTAACCAAATGCTAGCATCCCCGCACTCAGGATCCATGATTTTATACTCAAGCAAACAAAACCCATGCTTTTTCAGTAGAGATTGATATTCACCTTGGGATAGTGAGGCATGATATAACATCTGATCACCATTATCACTCCACACCTCACCCTCTTCTTCACCGGAGGTAAATATTAAAATACCATTTTCGTTTAGGTGCTTGGCAAAAATTATAAACATTTTTCTTTGCTCATCTTGGCTAAGATGAAAGAAGCTATGCCACGCAATTATTGCATCAAACTTCTCATTTAAAGAAATTTCTCTCATATCACTGTGTATAAATCTGCCATTAGGATCATACCTTCTTGCAAGTTTTAGCATTTCGCTAGAACTATCTACTCCAGTAACATCAAAATTATTCTCTTTAAAATACTTGCTAATTGGTATGCCCGTTCCACAACCAAGATCAAGGATTTTTGCTTGCGGCTTTATACGATTAATTACTTTATCAAGCCAAGGTTTTTCAAATAAGGTTTTTGACCGATTTTTACTAAACCAGTTTGCAATTTTCTCGTATGTTTGTTGAACATTAGTCATTTTTTATATCTTGTAGTAGTTTGTATTCATGATACTACATATTAAGTACATTTGCCCAAAATTTGAATCCTTGATTCATTGCAAAAGGAGAAGTTTGATTAACTAGCACTATAATACCAACCTTTTTATCAGGCACAAACCCCATGAAAGTTGTAGCACCATTGATAAAACCAGAATGGAATATCAGCCTTGATTCTGGTTTGCCGTCGACAAATAGAATGCGCCAACCAAGCCCATAGTAGGATCTGATTCTATTATTTTCAAATGGCAAATCTATGTTCCATAAAAATACATCCTTATTTTCTACAATAGGCGTAAATATTGTACTTAAAATTTGATCACTCAATATTTCTGGTTTTGACCCAATCGCAAGTTTTAAGAATTCTGCCATTGAATTAATTGAAGCAAATACCCCAGCAGCAGCTGGTACTGATTTTTGATAATTTGATGGAAAAGCAAGCAGCTTCCCATTCCTAGAATACTGATTAGCAAAATTACTTTCTTGAGCAATTGGAAGCAATGTAATATCTGTTATTTCTATTTTCTCATTGAGTAATTCAATCGCTTTTTTTAT
>JAAFHP010000116.1 GCA_013298405.1 Alphaproteobacteria bacterium
TTACTTACTATAAACCTAATGTGATTTCAAATGTTTACGCAATCTTTGACAGAGATTTAATGAGCGTATTCACAGCATTTTGATGAGATGCACTTTCAATTTTCATAAAATTCCTAGACACTTCAATGCACATACGCTGATGTTGTGTGCTAACAACTTCTTGATTATTATCAGCCATTCCTTCATAAAAATATGAAATATCTTTTGATAAGGCTCTAGCTATTAGAAATAATCTGCCCACAGATATTCTATTTGTACCTTTCTCGTATTTTTGTAATTGTTGGTGAGTAACTCCTATAATCTTAGCCAGTTGCTGACGTGATAGCCCTTGAGCTAATCTTAAGGCATATATTCTATTACCAATAAATTTATCTACTTCAATTATAAAATCATTTTTACGTGCCATAAAAGTTACCAAGTGTTAATATTTATTAAAATTTAGCAAAGAGTAGCACATCTATTAAATTTGTGCAATCTCTATTTAATTTAAATTAAGATTTATTTACATTAAATGAAGATTTATATTATTTCAATATTGATTGAATCAAAATAAACCATATAATCGTATAATTAAAATTTATACCAATCATATGAATGAAAAAAATAATCCATAATTTATATCACTCTATTACTAAAATGATCGACCATGACGGAGTTGAACATTCTGGCTATATGTCTTTTATGTTATTAGTATCCATATTTCCTTTTTTTGTCTTCTTTTTAGCTTTCACTAGTTTTATAGGCGTTTCTGAAGTTGGTGAAAAATTTATACAATTGGCGCTTGAGAGCTTACCTGATGAGTCTGTATCCATTGTAAAAAATAGAATAAGTGAATTAATGGCCTCCCCGCCACAAAGACTACTAACACTTGCGATACTTGGCACTTTATGGACTTCTTCTTCATTTGTTGAATGCCTTAGAACGATATTAAATAGAGTGTACGAGCTCAAAACACCACCAAACTACCTCTTTAGGAGATTCTTAAGCATCTTACAATTTTTGCTAATCAGTTTGGTGATAGGTCTTGTAATGTTCTTACTAATCCTGATTCCTATTGGACTTCAGAAATTGCCTCAATTTATGAAATATATAGAAGACTACACATATACACTCAACGCACTGAGATATACACTAATTATAGTGTCATTGTTTTTTTCAGTAAGTGCTTTATATTACGTCATTCCTAATGTTTCGCTGTCATTTGTTGAGGTGATTCCTGGTGCAGTAATTACAGTTATACTTTGGATTATGTGCGGATTTTTACTTTCTAGATATATTGGGTATTACAATCAGTTGAATATTGTTTATGGATCACTTGGGAGCATTATTATCACCCTGATATTCTTTTATATTGTGAATATGATTTTCATTATCGGAGCTGAATTTAATTTTCTGATGAAAAATAACTAATATTGAGGAAAAATTCATTCAAAATCCTGATCAATTAATATATAGTGTAGTACAATATAACATTGAGGGGAAAATGTTCGACTATAACTTGGCCTTTACTAATGAGCTTGAACAAATCAAAGCAGAAGGAAGATATAGGAATTTTATCGGTCTCAAAAGACAGGCAAATAATTTTCCTATGGCACACTGGCAACCGCTACAAAAAGAAGTTGTCATGTGGTGTATAAACGATTACCTAGGCATGAGTCAACATCCTGTGGTCGTTGACGCGGCAATAAAATCTATATTAGATAATGGTGTAGGATCTGGTGGTACTAGAAATATAGGCGGGAATAACCTATCTATAATGGCTTTGGAAAAAGAACTTGCAGATTTGCACCAAAAAGACTCAGCGCTAGTGTTCACTTCGGGTTATGTATCAAATGATGCAACTCTCAGCGCTTTAGCTAAAGTTATGCCTGATTTAGTATTTTTTTCAGATGAATATAATCATGCGTCAATGATCGCAGGGATCAAAAACTCAAAAGCTGAGAAATTAATTTATAAACATATTAACGCTGATCACCTAGAGGAATTACTAGAATCAGTAGATATAAACCGACCAAAAGTAATTGCTTTTGAATCTGCTTATTCAATGGATGGACTAATTTCGCCAATAAAGAAAATATGTGAACTGGCAAAAAAATATAATGCTTTAACGTATATTGACGAGGTTCATAGCGTAGGACTTTATGGACGCAGAGGAGCTGGCATAGCAAATATGTTAGGTCTTGAGAGTGAAATCGATATTATACAGGGTACTTTGGCAAAAGCTTACGGTGTTATTGGCGGCTATATTACTGGCTCAAGTCAATTAGTAGATGCTGTACGCTCAGTCTCAAGTGGTTTTATTTTTACAACTTCCCTACCGCCAGCAATTAGTGATGCAGCAAGAGCAAGTATAAATTATCTTAAGAACTCTGATGAAGAGAGAATGAAGCACCAAACTGTGGTAACAAAGGTAAAAAATAGTTTACAAGGTAACGGAATAAAATATATAGCAAATAATAGCCATATTATTCCATTAGTCATTGGAGATCCTGACTTAACTAGAAAAGCTTCAAATATTCTTCTTGAAAAACATGATATATTTGTTCAGCATATTAATTTTCCTACTGTTCCAAGAGGCACTGAGCGTTTGAGGCTAACCCCAACTCCAGCCCATACTGACGCAATGATTGAGCAGTTAAGCAAATCTCTGGTTAGCACTTTTCAAGATCTTAAAATTATGCAGCCAATTTTTGAAGCTGCTTAGCTGTTTTAGTTATATATGTTTAATTTCCCCAGCATTAATCCTATCGCTTTTAATATTGGCCCTCTTTCTGTTACTTGGTATTCTTTATCTTATGTAATAGGTATAATTTGTGGATGGATTTATCTTAATAGACTTATATCTACTAATAAAGAATCCAAAATTACTAAAAACAACATTGATGACTTTGTTTCATGGGCAATCATAGGAATCGTAATTGGTGGTCGCTTAGGTTATGTATTAATTTATGACCCAGTTAGATATTTACACTCTCCTATTGATATATTGAAAACTTATGAAGGCGGGATGTCATTTCACGGTGGAATAATTGGTTTTATAATTTCAGCAATTATTTTCTGCCAAAGAAACAAAATACCATTTTTAAACTTCTTAGATGTAGTGTCAATTGTTGCTCCAATTGGTTTATTCTTAGGAAGAATAGCCAACTTCATTAATGCTGAGCTATATGGAAGAATAACTGACGTACCATGGGCGTTTGTATTCCCTGGAAGCGATGAATTACCAAGGCACCCAAGTCAGTTATATGAAGCTCTCCTAGAAGGGGTTGTACTATTCATTGTACAAAGATACTCATATTCCACTTCAGCAAAAAATAAACCTGGCTATTTATCTGGACAATTTTTGATTCTTTACTCTGTTTTTCGTATTCTTATAGAGTTTTTTAGAGAACCTGATTTTAAAATTGGCTATTTAGCTTACTATTTTACTATGGGACAAGTTTTATGCGCCCCAATGATACTAGTCGGTATAATATTAATTTATAAAAACTATAGAAATGGCAA
>JAAFHP010000117.1 GCA_013298405.1 Alphaproteobacteria bacterium
GATATTAGCATTCAAGAAAGAGAAGTTAAGATGAATCAAGAGATGTTAGGTTCATCTGATAATGAAAAAAGAATGGTCTTTAATACGATTGGATATTGTTTAGGTGATATGTCTAAGGCCGCTAATATTCTTGGGATTTCTATTGATATACTACGTGAAAAACTCCAGCATTATACAAAGTAACAACTGTTACTACCCACAACACTCAGTTATCCTAAATTGGGATATTTTCACCAGCAGTCTGAATCTAGATAAGGATTGATATTAAACATTTGTTAAAGAGTAAGATTAGAGAATTTACTAGTATCTTTAGAGGGATTAGAAGAATATTAGAAAAATTAGTAAACTAGCAAGAATAGAGATGAATATTTCCACTAGAAATTTAGACATTTTTTGTTTAAAAAAAGGTACTTACGATGCCCTTATTCAGCATTTTCCTGTGCGAATAAAATCCAACTCTTTATTTAAATAATTAGTTGTATCGCTAAAAGATATTTATTAGCATGGGTTGAATATAAGTAACTAAATTTGAGGAACATAGAAAATGAAAAAAGCACCGGTTATCAGATCCAAAGCTGAAGTATTAGAGTACTGTGGACAAAAGGAGGATGCTCTGATTAAAATTGGTTATACCGCGTCTGATGTTGATAAATTGATTGCAATTATAGAACTGGAATTCAGACTTGCTGCTTCTCCAAAACTTGCGCTTCACTTAAATGCTCAAAATGAAATAAAAGCAAAAGAAATTACTCTTGAGGAATTGGGTGAGCAAGAAGATGCCTTATTTGCCGGATTTAGTGCGAAGGTAGGATTTCATGCTGCTTCTATGGTTTTTGCATTTAGAGAAGGAGTATATAAAGCCGTATCCTTAGTAATTACCATGCGCCGTTTTTAGAGTTAGTGCGTATGGTACTAATAGTGCTGATTTACCCACTCTTAATTTAACTAACAACATTTTAGTGAAGTACTTGAGTATTAATGCAGAATTACTTAAAAACACGGGTGCAAAAAACCCGTTCGAGGCCTTGTCTGTTGTTAATTTCCTTAATGATTTTGGATTCATCAATTCCAGAACTGGTGATAACCCATTTGCAATTGAAATGTATAAGCAAGCTTGGCTTATCGGTAATAAATATTTCTTAAAAACAGTGGGATTTCCAGTAATGGATAACTTGAAAGTTATTTTAGATAAATATGCCAAAGGTTTTACTTCTGACCCGAAAGCATCTAGTTCTTTTATAGCAAAGCGTGGGACAAATGAAGTGGACGATTGTACATGGTTGATAAAGAGAGCGATACAAAAACCAATTCTTGATGAATGTATGAACTTAGTAGCAAGTAATAGTTGGGCTGGTAGCTTTTTTAAAAAAGGCTTAAAGTCATACGTTGCTTCAAACTACGTTAAAGAAGCTTTAAGCAAAGTATTCAATAAAGTAACAGAAGCAGATGTTGAAAAAGGGTTGATGATGTGTTTTAGCACAATCTGCTTAGCACAGCATCAAAATCCACAAAAAGCAGATATGTCATGCCTTAATCAATTTGTTGCAACTAATCCCGCCTTGGTAAGACACGTTCTCCTAACCCACCCTGAATATTGTATTGATGGAAGGATGATACCATTAGTAAAACAGAAGCTTGGCGCTGTTGAGCTTCCACTTATACCAACAATAGATATTACGTTGAGAGAGCTCGGCGACGATGGTGTTATGCTTGGAGGAGAACATGAGGGTAAAGAAGATTAAAGCCCAGATTATTAAAAAATACCGCAACTTGTATTACTGATATTAATCAATGTACCGTTAATAATTAGTTAATAATAATTCTATACAATAAAACCTTGCTACTATGTATAAAAATTAACAATAATTACGAGTTATTTATGAAAAATACTGAGTTAGATTCTGGACTAGATAATCAAGAATATGTCTTGTTGGAATCAGAACAAAGAGCTAAGGCTCAGGCAATAGAATTAGAAGCCATAGAAGGGCAAAGAGCTATAAAAACTATTCAAAGCCAAACAGATCCAACACTCCCAGTATTACAACAAAGCTTAGAAGAGAGGTTTACTTCGTCAATCCCTTTACCAAGTTGTTTTAACGAAGTAGAAAATGAGGATGACGCTATCTTTCGTTTGGATAAAATAGAGAGATCTGTGTCAGCTCCTGCTAAATTTAATACTGAATTTGAACAAGAAACAGTAGCTGTTTTGTCATCGCAAGAATACTTTCAAAAAATACCAAATTTATTAGGTGATCCAGCGGTTGTTCAAGGCCCAGTAGAAAGAAACGATAGTAGTGATAGTTTGGAATTAATAATACCAGGAGTGGTGGCTGTGTTGTCATCGAGCACTGCGTCTATAACTATAACAAGTTTATTAGGCAATACGGCAGTAATTGTTCCAAATGAATTGGAAAGAGGCCTTAATTTAGAATTAATTGAGGAAGTTGAGCTTATGGGCAAATCAAGAGATTGCTGCACAATGCCGGATTTGTGTACTATATTATGATATAATTTCAAAAGTAGGAGGATTTATGAAAACTCGACACATAGACGCCGCAGGAAATAATATATTATTAAGTGGTGTGATTGACGAAAACTTTAGAATCAATCCAGGAAATAGAATTCTTTTAGAAGAGGGAGCAACTTTTAAGGGGATACAAGTTGGAGGGCAAATATTTTATAATGATGAATATGTAGTGAAAATATTTTCACTATCTGGCTCTGGAGAATTAGAATTAGTATCAGAGACCCCAGGGGTAGAACTAGATGATGGTGACATTGATGAAGCTCCTAAGCCGTCTGATTTTTTAACTTTGGCGCCTCATTCTGCTGGGTCAGAACAACAAGGTGTGGGTGAAGTTTTGTCACCATTAGCAATACCACATCAAGTGAGTTATCCTATTGAAGGGTTGTCATTGATGCTTCCCCCGAAACCATTAGCACGTTTAATCACTATTCCGCCTGATGACTTACCACCGGTAGAATTAGCATCTCGGGGGCAACAATTTCCTCAATTATCACCAGTATCAGCATCAGAAGAAGAAGTTGAAGGTGTAGACGAGTTGTCATCGCCTCTTCCCCCAATACCATTAACACGTTCAGTGACTTGGTCTAACCTAGCACCAGTAGTAATAGTATCTCAGGAACAACAATTTCCTCGATTATCACCAGAACCAGAGGAGGAGGAAGAAGTAGCTAGTCCTCCAATTTTTGGGTTATACGGTGAGCCAACCACATTTTGGATCAAAGGTGAGGGGCTAAAGGAAGCATCTCTTGCTCCAAAACCACATGCAGAAACTCCAACAAGTGAAGATGGGGTGCTATTTGAAATTACCCCTCAATTATTAACACGTTCAATAAGTGTAGTGCCTGATATGTCGCAATTGGCATCATCCCCACAAGGGCAAGTATTGTCATCATCATTACCAAGA
>JAAFHP010000118.1 GCA_013298405.1 Alphaproteobacteria bacterium
CCATATTGATGATATCATAAATATAATCGATGGCTTAGTAATTCCTGGAGGAGATGAAGACATACATCCACAATTTTATGGCCAAGAAATAAAGTCATCTCGAGTAAAAACCAACGATCAGCGCGCTAGATTTGAGCTTGAACTTGTAAAAAAAGCAATAAAACACAGCATACCAATTCTTGGAATTTGTAATGGATTACAAGTAATAAATGTTGCTTTAGGAGGAACATTAATTCAGCACATACCTGATTTTATGGATAGTCCGATTAATCATGAGCAACCACAACCAAAACACCTTCCCTCTCACCCAATTATAATTGAAAAAGGGACGACACTAAGTAATCTTAGCACTGACTTAACTGTAATGGTCAATACAACTCATCACCAAGCAATAGATCAAGTTGGTAAAGATTTGATAGTCTCAGCGAAAGCACCTGATGGCATCATCGAAGCCGTGGAACATCTTAGTCATCCTTATCTAATAGGGGTGCAGTGGCATGCTGAGTATATAAACTCTGAGCTTGATTCCAATTTGTTTAAAAGACTAGTTGCAGTCTCCGCAAAGGTTGTATAATATCAGCTCTATATTAACTAAAAGCTACATGATAATGTATCCTATCGTAAGACTAAGAAGAACCAGAAGCACACAGTGGCAAAGATCTCTTATTGCTGAAACAAAGCTATCGCCTGAGAACCTTATTTTGCCAATTTTTATCATTGAAGGAACAAATCAAAAACAAGAAATCAAAACGCTACCTGGAGTATATAGATTATCCATTGATTTGCTTGTTACTACTGCAAAGGAAGCTGAACAAAAAGGTATCAAGGCAATTGCTTTGTTCCCTGTGGTTGATAGCGAACTCAAGTCCGAACATGCTGATGAGGCATATAATCTTGATAACCTCATTTGTCGAGCTGTAAGAACACTAAAACATGCTGGAATAAATATTGGTATTATTTGCGATGTAGCGCTTGACCCATATACCTTGCATGGACATGATGGAATAGTTGTTGATGGCGACGTAGATAATGACGAAACTATTGAAGCATTGTCAAACCAGGCACTAACTTTAGCGAAAGCCGGGGTAGACATTGTTGCCCCGTCAGACATGATGGATGGTAGAATTTTGCACATTAGAGACAACTTAGATAACGAGGGGTTACTAGTACTGGAATTTTATCCTACTCTGCTAAATACTGTTCTAGCTTTTATGGACCATTTAGGGAAGCAGTTGGTAGTAATAAGAAGGCGTATTTAAGCAAAGCTACCTACCAAATGGATATAAGAAATGTCAAAGAAGCAATGAGGGAAATAGAGCAAGACATTGAAGAAGGAGCAGATATGATTCTGGTCAAGCCAGGCATGCCATATCTTGACATCGTAAAAGAAGCTTCTATGAGCTTTAATATACCAATTTTTGCCTATCAAGTATCTGGAGAGTATGCAATGATAAAATTTGCTGCTGAGAATGGTGCACTTGACTGGCACAACGCTCTTATAGAATCTTTGACTTGCATTAAAAGAGCTGGCGCGTCAGCAATCTTTACTTATGCTGCAATGGAAGTAGCAGAACTTATTGCATAATATTATACGTAGATTTATGGAAAACAATAATCAACCAAGTAAAATATCAAAAGCAGTTATTATATTAAGCGTTATTATAGCAGCTATCTCTATGTATATTTTGCTTACTACTGACCTATCTAAAAAACCACTAGCTGGCCAAGGCAATGCTATACAGGGTGAAACGAATATTGGCGGTGAATTTGAACTAATAGATCAAGACGGCAATCAATTCTCTAGCTCAATGATGAAAGGAAAACTAAGTCTAGTGTATTTTGGATTTACTTTCTGTCCTGATATTTGCCCTACTTCACTACAAAAATTAACTAATGTTTTGCAAACGCTTGAAAAGTACCATATCGAGGTTTTACCAATATTTATCACTATTGATCCAAAAAGAGATTCTGCTGCAACGCTTAAAGCCTACGTTAATCACTTCCATCCTAAAATTATTGGCCTTACTGGCAGCGAAGATCAAATTATAAAAGTATCGAAACTGTATAAGGTTTATTTCGCTAAAGCTGGTGATAATAACGATTCTAAAAACTATATGATGGATCATTCATCATTTGTTTACCTGATGGGTAAAGATGGCAAATATATAAAGCATTTTTATATGTCCACCACCCCTGAAGAAATTATAGAAGCGATTAGGGTAAATAATAAGTAGTATTACTATCTCGTATTCATCTTAAATACGATGATGTTTTTCCAGGGAAGACGGTTGATTATTAAACGTCCCCCATTACTTCTACAACTTTAGCTTCTTCATGCTCTAAATTATGGTGTACATAATCCATAATTGTTGGAATAACCAAAGGGTTTCCTGAAAAATATTCATTTATTTCTGCACGTACACCAGTATCCATCTTGATAACATCAACAACTTTTTGCATATAGCACTGCAAATCTGGATTATTTACGAACATAATTTTCTTGAATAGTAACGCTCCATTTTGAAACTGATTATAAGTACGCGCTTGCATATACCAAGCTGGTATTTCTAAGTTGTACTTTTCTGGTGTATAACGATACAAACCACAATCAATATTACTCAAATTAATTAACTTACTATCTATATCCACATATCCCAGAACTTCATTCACTAACTCGCTATTTACTAGGTGCCTGGTAAGCTCATTGTTCTGATGGAGGATGTTCGAGTAATTTTCTCCTTCTGCAGCATAATTTTCTTTATATACCGCTATAATAGCATCTTTTATTTTATCAAGCATGTCTTCAGAAATTTTATCATTTTGCAAGAAGGGGTTACAGTTATTAGCGTATATTGTATCCAATACAAAGTGAGTTAATTCATGTATCAATGTTGAGACAACATTAATTAGAGCTTTCTGCTGGTGTAATGTTGATTGCAGCTTTGATGAAAGCAATTCTTGGACATTATTCACATGTATAACACCCAAACCATAGGAACCATGATTACTTGATTCTCCATAATACAATTTGATGACCACTTTTTTATCAAGTGCATTTTGTAGGATTGCGCTAATCATTGGATCGTTACTGGCAATTTCTAGACCACCAACAAGCTCACGGAATATGGTTGCATAGCCATCACCAGAAGAAAAACCATGTACCTCCATTTTATCTACCAAAGATTTTACTAACGGAGAACACTTTATATCATTATTTGCCTTGTAACTTAATATACCTGCTGCTTTTATAACACTTTCAGGTATAGATCTTATTAATTGAAAATTATTATAAGATTTACAGCACAATATTATAAAATCCGAAAATACAGAAGCTTGCTTTCATACACTGTATACAGT
>JAAFHP010000119.1 GCA_013298405.1 Alphaproteobacteria bacterium
ACGAATAATCCTTGAAAGCCTTTGAGAACTAAGGATATTATCTATTCAAAATATAAACTCTTGGTATCCCTTCTATAAAACTGCGTAACCTTTACTTTTTTATCAATTATTATAGTCAGATGTACAACTTTTTAGGAGTCATCCGCTATGCAAAACAACACTTCAACTCTAGACCTACAGTCAATTGCTAAGAAAGTTTCAACTTGGAGGTCAAATAAACAAAGCTCTAAGGAGTCAATGCCAGATCAACTTAAGGCGCTTATCGCTCAACTTGTCCCTATTTATGATATTCACGATATTTCAAATGCTTTACGAATCAAGCGGGATACTATTAAATATTTTTATAAAATATTCGCTACAGTTAATGAACACAAAAACAAAAATATTAGCTTTACTCCCGTGCAATTATCATCGCTTTTTGCGGCGCACGATAACTCCAGTATTAATAACTATAATACCATAAATCCTAGGGTAAGTGCAACACTAGAATGCCAAATTATTAAAGCTGATGGCACTAAACTTATTGTGCATACTCATAATACATCAGAACTTATTAAGGCTTTCTTATGCTCCAACTAACTCCGCAATCTATTATTTATATTGCTAATGAGGCAATTGATTTTCGTAAAGGCATTGATGGGATTGCTGGTTATTGTAAAAATACCTTCAATATCAATCCTTTTAGCGGTGCTTTATTTCTTTTTTATAATAATAATAAAAATGCTTTTAAAATTTTGTTTTATGATGGACAGGGCTTTGTTCTTGTCGCAAAACGATTATCTCAGGGTAAATTTCAGCATAAACATACCGACGCTAAAAACACTTCTAATTATTATCAAATCTGTCATAGAGCGTTACATGTCTTATTTAATAATGGCAATATTCACGATGTTAATTTCTCTAAAAACTGGCGCTCCATATAGGAAGTATAAGACACTGCTTCGGTTAAGCCCCCACACTAGGTGCTGGTGGATCTCCTCTAGATTCTATGATCTCCTTATACTTCCATGGCAAATAATCCGAAGGATTCTTTAGCGCGTGAAGCCAGTGTTCCTGTAACCAATTCAAGTAACCATATGCATTGATGTTATTCTTCTTGCAGGTCATTATTAGTGAAGTTAATCCTGATGAGATTTCTGCACTATTCTTGGTTTTATAAAAATATGAGTTCTTTCTTTGCGGTATTATATTCTTAAACCCTTGTTCAGCCAGGCTGTTATCTAAGTCCATACCTGCTATCAATAAAAACTTGGTCAATCCTTCCTTGTGTTTCTGCCAGTACCTCATTGCTTTGCCTAATACACTATTCGGCTCTACATGCTTATGCGCAAATAGCTCTTCTATCTTTTCATAGATATTGTGTACATGCTTAGCACTGCTAGCTTGATGATATTGTAAACGTTGATCCGCGGCATACCCTTGATCTTTACAATATTCATCATTCTTATATATTGATCCTATCTCTTTTAAAAACCACATACAATAATATGGCTCAAATTCTAACAATTCATGAAATTTCCTTCTGCCATGAGCTAAGCATTTAAAGATATTTATGCTTGATAATTGTGCAGGACTTAATTTTGAAAAATTATTACTACTTGCATCAGCCATCATATTTATGCTATTGACTGCTGTACGAGCAGCTAGTAATGATGCAAAATTCTCTCCGCAATGCTTCTCATCCGAGATATACAGAACTATCTCCTGTAACCCACTTGTCTTGGTACATATTATAGTAGTATTGCACTTGCGTCGCTCTGATTTTAGCAGCTTCTTATTTTTTTCAACAACCTCTAATATTTGTACCCCTGTATCATCTACATAATAGTTAGTGCAATTCGATGCTTGTCGGTATAATTCTTCATATACTGGCTTTGCACAATCACTCCAGATGGTTGACAGTTGACCCCACATTGCCCCCTCAGATATAGGAACGTTATAAAGCATTTGCAAATTAAACATGCGGTTAAAAGGCATCCCCATTATCTTATGCAATGTTATCGTGCTTCTGGCACTATTAGTCCACTTATCAATTCTTTGTGAGTTCATAAACTCTTTTTGACAAGCATTACAGCGTAATACTTCTTTTGAATATCGCTTCACGTTTACTGGCGCAGTCCCACTAAATGACAGTAATCTGCGGGGATCAGATATATACAACTTGCCGATATTACATTCAGGACACTTACAGCCAGTTTCTAAGCCATTACCAACAGGGATGTTAATTGTTTGTGCATCAGGATAATCATTATAAGAGTATTTTCCTTTAGGCTTTTTCTTCAATTTATTGCGATTACGATCGTTCTTAGCTGCAGCAACATCAGCAGCTACTACTGTATCTTGTGCTCCATTTTGTGTATGTGCTAAAGAAGATCCTGGAGCTACTTCTTCAGCATTCCTTTTTTTAGCTGTTCTGAGTGAAAGCCAAGCATTTGCTTTAATTGATGAATGTTAATCCTTGATTGCTTAAGGTCTTCAATTAGCTTTCTACAAAACTCAAGTGTCTCGGCTACAATCGCTCGATGATCTTCTTGAACTAATTCCTTATTAACTACTGTAACTAAATTTGATATTTCTGTCTTACTTAGCTGAGTTATGGCTGGTGCCTTCATAAACAACCTCACATTAAACACTTTAGGGCTCATTATATTACAACTCAGTGGTAATTTTTTAACAAAAATCAAGTCTGTACACATTTTTTATAAAAAGTTGCGCAGTTTTATAAAAGGGATACAAATTCGCCCAATTATTATACCAAGATTTTGCAATCTGGGGATATTTCTTATCCCATTTAGTGGCAAAATCGGCTAAATGTTGCATTGCTTCATCTTCTGTAGATGCTTGATATATCGGGCGTAAATCTCCAGCTAATTCCTTCCGATCTTTATAACTAACATATTTTAGACTATTCCTGATTTGATGAACAATGCACAATTGGTGCTCACACTTAGGATAAACTGCCGCAATCGCTTCACTCATCCCTGTTAAATTATCGGTACAGGCTAATAGCATATCATTCATGCCGCGATTCTTCATCTCAGTGAGATTGTTTAGCCAAAATTTAGCACCTTCATTTTCACTTATCCATAACCCTAATATATCCTTCTTTCCTTGCAAATCTATGCCTAATGAAACGTAAACTGCTTTATTTATTATTCGCTTATCATGCCGTACTTTCACAACTAAACAGTCAAAAAATACTATAGGGTATAATGAATCTAAGGGACGGGCCTGCCACATTTTTACCTCGTCCATTACGCCATCCGTA
>JAAFHP010000012.1 GCA_013298405.1 Alphaproteobacteria bacterium
AATAACTCTGCGGCTCTTGTGATTCTTTGTTGTTGTTTTTGAGTAATTATATCTTCCTTGAGGCCGTTTTTTCGAGCTTTTACCTCAATAAAAACGAGCTGATTCAAGCGTTTCATGATTAGGTCAATCTCACCAACATGAACCTTGTAGCGATGTTTTATCGGCAGAAATAGGTGCAATATATAATAAAATGCTACAATATATTCAGCGAGTAGTCCAAATTTATGCTTTATCATTCTTCAAATTTTGAGATAATAAATGTCTTACTGTCTTTCTCATTATATATATAACAATCATAAACACTAACGTTGTCGACATAATATAAAATGCAGGTGCATAGTGCAGATTTGTTACTTCTACTAGCCATCTTGAAATTGCTGCAGATGTTCCCCCGCAAAGTGCAATACCAAGATTATAGCTAAAGGCAACTCCGGAGAATCGTTGATCTGGGGAAAATAAGGAAATAATAAAAATATATGCATTACCTGCTATCATTCCCCCTAAGATTGCTAAGGTAGTTAAAGCAATTATTTGCCGTATAAAATCTTCACACGATAGTAGCATAAAACATGGTAGCGCTAATAAAAATACTGCGAGAGATGCAAAAGTTATCATCTTAAAACGGCCAATTTTATCAGCCAAATGGCCTGCTAGTGGCATAGTAAGCATCATAATTATCGATGAATAAGCTAGATATGACCTTGCGGTAGTGTCGTCATAATGTAGAATATTACAATAATAGATATTAATGTAAGTTTTGATCAAGTAAACAACACTGCTAGCTGCAGCACCTAGGCAAACAGTAATAAACATAGCGCTTTTAGCTGTTTTTAGTACATGCAAAAATGGCGATTTAAGAGTTTTCTTTTTTTCTGCAAGTAGCTCAAAAATAGGGGTTTCAGATACTCTGAGTCTAAAATAAAATCCCATTAAGCCCATTATGCCCCCAAGTATAAATGCAAACCTCCATGAAAATTCATGTCCAGGTAGGAAATGTGCTATAATAATCCCCACTACTGTTGCAAGCAAAGTGCCGGCAATATTTGAAGCGTGAACTATTCCGGCTGTAAAGCCTGGTCTGAGGTGCTGAAAATGCTCTAATATAAATATAGCTGCTCCTGCGCCTTCGCCGCTTATGCACAACCCTTGAAGCAGTCTCATAATGACTAAAATAACTGGAGCAAGATATCCAATGTCGGAGTATGTCGGTATTAAACCAATAGTAAAGGTTGGTACGGTCATTCCAATCATTGATGTAATAAGCGAAACTCTTCGACCATGTTTATCAGCAATATAGCCAAATATTATGCCACCTATCGGTCTTGTCATAAAACCTGCAGCAAAAACAGCGAGGCTTGATAGAGTTTGTACGAATTCAGAGTTACCAGGAAAAAAAGTTTTCCCGATAGCTAAAGAAAACACGGCGTAGACTGTGAAATCGTAGTATTCCAGAACGTTTCCTGAAATAGCTGACAAAAAGATAAATCGGCGTTTACTCATCCATGTACTATAGTGACCGGTTAACAACTTGGCAATTATAGACCACAAAATAACTAAGGTCTAGTAAGTTAAGTTGTATTTTTTAATATTGTTAAATCACTATCGTCATTAATGCTAGGTGTAGCAAGGTCTTGAAGTATAAAGTTTGTATACCATCAATCTCTTACTACATCCACTAATAATATTAATCTATAGAAAGAAAAAATAGATGATCATACAAAAAGTAATGCCCCAAAATGTGTATTTCTTAATTGATCTGTGTTTCTTAGTACAGATGCTAGCAATTGTAAGAAAAATGATACCTGGATATGAGACTTCTAGAGCTGGTGCAAGAAATGTAGCAATTACTTTGAAATCTAATAATGAAATTGCAAATGATATTAGAGTTGTAATTAATAAAATAATAGGAAATTTATTGGTATTGACTCTAAGAGCTGTGCATAAGTACCTTGCATAAATATTATTAAGAGCAATAGCTGTAGTTAAGCATGAAAGTATTATAGCAATAGCTAAAAATAATGTAGCCGTATCTCCCATAATGTGCTTTATAATTGCTGGCAACATATGTTCAGGTGAGATATCTGTTAGCAAGAATGAGTAATGAGCACCTAGAAATACAAATCCTAAATAAATAATTGCTAGCAAACTTGAGCCCAGGAGACTGGCGTTTATAGCAAACTTTAATATACCATCCTCATGAATTACTTGAGCTTCTTTGATTTGATTAAAAATTAGTGCTGAGAAGAAAAATGCCGCAAATAAGTCCATAGGTAGATAACCAGTTAAAAACCCGTTTATAAAGGCAACCTTGTTTGAAACTTGATCATTTGCTAGTGGCGCACTCGTAATACCAATTATTATTAAAATCACCAATATTATTAGCAGTAAAGGGCTCATCCACTTACCAAGGATTTTAAGCATTATTTGATCCTTAAGACAAAAGATATAAGAAATGATGCTAAAAATTAAAGCAAAAGATAAAAGGCTTAATTTAGGAAACAAATAGCTTATACCACCATGCGCTACGGTAATACATCTTGGAATCACTCCGAATGAGCCAAGTAATGATAATGTAAAGAATGGGATAAAAATTTTTGCAACAGTTCCTGCTTCGTTGAAAAAGCTATAGTAATTACCGCGATGTAATTTAATAACGAATAATCCTAGAAACGGCAAAATAATGCCAGTAAGTAGCAGTCCTAAAAAACCTAAAAACCAGCTGTTTCCAGAGTTGTAGCCGATAGTTATTGGAAATACTAAATTTCCAGATCCAAAGAACATTGCAAAAATAGCAAATCCGTAAGTTAAAATATGTTTGTTGAGAGTCATAGTATTTTCTCTTAATTAGTTGAATAAATATATAAATAAAATGTAAAGAGTAAATTAAGATATGGCCGTTAGGCCACCACCACTACGACATTAAAAATAGGATAAAAAACAGGATTGCGTCCTGCTTTAAGAGGGCAAGAAATAATAAAGTTAAAAATTGAACTTAGTCTTTCCATTGCATTATTTAGTATGTAATACACTGAATTATAGTTGATTTGGTTTATAATGCACAAGCAAAATATTAAATTTTAAAAATGTAACTCATACAATCAAATAATTAGCTCCGAAGATAAAGGAAATTATTACTAGCATTCATTCAAGAGATGCTGTTTCCCCCGCAACTGATAAAGCAAAGCTGCCATCTCCTGTAGCACCTGCTCCTGCGAGCGCAACGCTGTAAGCATTCGGTGATCCTTCTTTAGACTCTTCTTCTAAGGAGCGAGAGAGTTTGATGTTATCAGGGGGTTGTACCATCCTATTGTGATTGTGTAAGTGCAGCGGAACAGGATGTTTATGTAGCTCCCTAGAAGGAAATGGTGGAGCAGGAGACTGCAAGGTAGGAACATCTAATGGACTTTCATCTTTTTGATAGTGAAGTTGTACAAACTTTAGCGCAGTATTTAGTGCATCTCTAACAATATGATTCCTTGTATTCCCTATTATCTGATCTCCTTTATTGTTGTTATTTACAACTGTTTGTAAGTTATCTGAAACAAGCTCTGGCTTTGGCATTGGTACTAAAGAAAGTTGCTCATCCGGCGTAGTATCGTTTTGATCACCTTTACCATTTGAGACAGCTTTATGTTCCATCATATATTTCTCATCATTTAATAACTGTATGTTAACCAATATTTCTGTACGACCATCTTTATCAATTGTATGCTTGAGTTGGATATCTGTCTTCTGTTGATCTCTAAATTGTTGCTTAAACTTAAAATAAGCAAATGTTAGTAAAGATGCTAAACATCCTCCCATCCCTGTGACTAATGCCGTAATATTTTCTGGTTTCCAATCATTTCCTCCTCCTACGTCAGTCCAATTACCTTGCATATATTACTCCCTTCTTTTTGAATTACATTACATTAGCCATAACTACGATTTTATATAATTATTACAAATTTGTAAATTATATATTTAAAAATAAATATATAGCCGCGGTGCGGTATTGGCTGCAACATAGAGCTGTCTATAACACTAATTAATAAATATTAACTACTTGCTTGACAAGAATACTGCCTAATATTAAAGTATTAAAATTAATTAACCAAATTGAGTCAATGAAAAGTTATGTAGGTGACAGTATAGGAGTGGGTGCTGTGCATAACATTAAAACATTACCACAAAAGATAACAGAAGAAATGTTAATGGCACGGGACATGAATGGAGATACTCTCCTACATTCAGCCGTTAAGCAAAATTGCCTTAAAGAGTTAATAAGTAAATTTAATTTTGGCGTAAAAATCACTGAAAAAATGCTGATGGTACATGACGCTAAGGGTGACACTATTCTACATATAGCCGATGAGCAATTTCCAGAATTGGTCAAAGGATTTTCACGCGACATTACATTAACACCAACACTAATGGCAAAGGCTGTTAACCGTAGTGAAATATCAGCTCTAGACTATCCTATATCTGATATTAAGAAATTAATTGCTGCTGGTCTTAAGATTACTTCTGTTGCTGAACTAAGTGTTAACGGGTGCAATGTTTTATATGAAGCTATTAAACAAAAATGTCTTAAAGAATTAGTGGGTGCATTTGGTTATGGTGTGCTGGAACAAATATTTCATGTGGCGATGAAACACGAAATTATTTCCTTTGATAATTTGTACAAATCTTTAACCAATGCAGGAATTAAAATTACTGAAAAAATGTTAACTGTACCAAATGCTTCAGGTTTCACAGCATTAGATTATGCTGTGTTCAATGGTAATTTAAAATGCCTAACTGATGTTGTGGCTGGTTCTAGCAGCAATGCAGATGCTCTTAGTGTTTTTATCAAAAGGAATAAGGTTGATTACTGTGATACAAAAGAAAACCTTATTTTCTTTAATCCGCCCAGTGCTAAGGGTCTTAACGTGTTTGGAGGTCAAGAGTATAATTTGTTTAATCTAGAATTACTTAAGCAGTATTTTAATGTTTTTGAAATAAGTAACCTATCTGATGCTAGGGATATCAGAAAAATAGATTTGCAAAAAACGGCTGTGTTAACGTTTTATTGAATGTTCATGGTAATAGCAGTCCACAATATACTGTGAGTTTGTTTGATGAGTATCACGCAACATCAGATCAGGTTTAAATTTTTTGTCTGCATATAGCCATAAAGGCGCTAAACTAAAGATCTTGTCCAAAGCTTGCTTTGGAGCAAATATTCATCACAGTAATGTTAAGCTACCAGCTGGGTCAATACTGATGTCATTGTCAGATGAGGATAACGTTACTCATGCAGTAGATTATCTTCATGATAAAACGCAAGGTTTTTTATCCTCTGCGTTTAAAGCTAGTCCAGCTAAACTTGAAGGCTTCTTCAAAATATATTGTTTCAGCCAAAGGGTATATCAGAATACGCCGAAAATTAGTATTTATGATGAGAAAAATAAGGTAACATTTTGTCTTGATGTATTTTTGGAACAAAATATAGAAAGGATTAATGCTCTTCCAAAGTTAGTCCAAGATTTTTTACAAAATGTTGGCTTACAAGGTGGCGATTTACTAGGCTTATTACCAGAAGTAGCGTCGCACAAACAGCTTAGCTTGCTTAAAGCGCCAACTGTCTTACACCTAGGATTAGATGAAGATGATAGGTTATTTAATGATTTGCTTAAGAGTTATTATCTTACTTCGGCAGATAACTTCTCCTATGTCAGTTCAGGTTTATGGGTTGATAAACCGTCGATCATTAGGCACACTCGGGGTATTGATGAATGGGAATTTCATTTCTCAGATGCTACTAGTAGTCCTATTGCCAAGCACAGTTTATTATTAACGCTAAGTGCTGATTTATTTTTCACTAATCTTCAATATAGAACCAGCGTATTGGAGCTTGTAAAAGGGGCTTGGTTTTATGAAGCTATGGGTGTCGGATCGGGCTGTAGAAACTGTTTGTGACTATCTGCCACCTGTTTTGGAACTAGAATCATTAGATGTTCTAGGGGTTGTATAAGTTCCAGTAGATGCTTTTGCTTAAGTTTGCTGGTATCTGTTGCTAAGGAAGTATAAGAAACCAGATTTTATTATTTATGATATTAGTGTGATTCAAGTTGCCGTTCATCCAGTATGCTAAAATAGGAAATGCCGTGATAGAGGCAACTTTTTTCATTATAGCAAATTTTGTTATTGTAATGGATATCATTATTTATTAATGTACGTACAGCAATTCGTAAAGAAGGCTAATAAATATTTATTAATTACTTATTAAAGAAGAAATTTATGAGCAAAAAATCAACAAGAGAATATAATGTAAATTGTCAATTCGACTATAATCCTTATGGGATAGATCCTACGGCGACCAGCGGTCAAGTTAGTTTATTTGGTGGCCCAGGAGTACAAATTGGGCAAAATAATGGACCTGGAGTTGCAGCAGAAGTTGATGTTATTGGAGCAATAGAAATAGCTGATGGTGCAGGTGATATTGTAAATGCAGCTATTTCTGGTGGCTGTTGCGTTATTTCTTAAAGTTTTTTGAGAGTATTTAGTAACAGATATGATCGCATTACTCTGATTCAAGAAAGGTAAATTTTAGCAATGTGATAATTTGCCTCTCTTTAAGAGCTTATATGTTAGAGTCATAAGATTTATACTTGTTACTGCTTTATCTGAAAGAGAGTATACATGCCGCGCTGCCTCAGTCGTTTTTAATTTCAGGGCGTGTGATACCGTTAATCAAGGTTATCAAGTATTGTAACTACTTACTATCTCCTTTATCCTGCAGTGGAAATAATAATCTTTTTAGCTTTGAAAATTAATTGAATTCTTACTCAAAATAGATGTCATACAATCTTGTTGCAGTATTTGTCCCAAAGCTAGTGTTGATAATAAATATTAGATTATACTATAATACCCGTGGGTTGCATTTAACCTATAGTAATATATTAAAAGTAATAAGGTAATTTATGAAAGCATTTTCTTTTGGGCAAGGTACAGATTTCCTGAATAAAACAGTAATTTTGGCTGCGAAATATAAAGTTCCGTTTGTAGGTGGAAAAACACAAGCTGGATGCCCTGGTATTATGAATCCTCTTGGTGAAACTCCGGTAATTCAATTAGAATGGGGCAATGGTTTTCATAATTCGGATAAAATGGGAAGATTTCACCAACTCAGTAAAGCCCTTGAAATTATTGATTTATATGTAAGTGGCAGAGAATTCAGGAGTGAGTATATAAAATTAAATATTCATGGCAGAGTAATGTTGGCTTATATAGCTGAAAAAAATTACTATTGGGAACAGATTTTATCATCTGTAGAGGATATCTTAACTACAGGATTAAATTTGCTGGAAACTCCCTATGAAAAAGGAGGGGCCACTATATCTCAAATCTATGATTACTATATTGCTCCTAGGGTTGCTATAGGTGATACAAATTCATATCATGCTGCAATGAGAAGTGAGAAAGAAGACAACAAAGAAGAGAAGGATGAATTTGAACCATTAGGAAGAGAAGGCGTACTTATTGATGATGTAATTGAAATGAGTCCTGATGAATTACTAGAACAGAGAGTTGCTCTGGAAAGATTTGAAGTTGCACGCGGAAGTGAGGTAATTGCTAGGCAATTATATTTAGCAGAAAAACCTTTATTTACTGGAAAATTTGCCCATCAATATTTGATATATATTGATGAGAAAGGTCAAGAATTACAGATTCATGGGATGGCTGTGGATCAAGGTGGAATGATTAGTGCTGTTGGAGTTCGTGGTAATAGGTTGCAAGTTTTTATATTTGATAATAATAGTGGGTATTTTGAACAAAATGCCCTAATAAATCATAAAACTGAGCTCCTGTGTGTTGATCAAGAGGCTAGAAAAAATTGGGATATAGCAAAGATAGCAACGGATGCTATTAATCAACAGAATTGTAAATATGATCCCTTGGGGGCAACTAAGCCTAATAGTATCTGTAGCTGCAACGCTTTGTTATGTAATGGGTTATAAACCTATGCAGATCAGTGATCTTAGTGCTCCAGGATTAAAAAAACAAATCTTATCACAGGTACAATGCGAGTCGATTTCCGGCAAGGCTATTGCATTGGACGTTTCTTATGATGAATTGTTTAGTGCAAACCCAGATTATGCTGAAGTTATTGATTGTGCTCTTGCAGTTGCTGGTGATGTAGATTCCTTCTGATGTAGGGAGTGCATTTTAAGCTAGATAAACTACAGTAGTAGCTCTTATCTCAATTTGATCGAGCTACTAAAGAAACTATGCTCAGTTCTAGTTATATCAAGAATCTTCTTTATTTTCATATGAGTCACCAAGTGCTGGAATTTCTACGTCAGCATCAAAATTCACAGCTGGTGTTAATAGATCAAATATACTGGATAATGGCTCAACTTGATGATCATTCTTATACATAATTTCGTATAATGGATTACTTGAATTATCATCTTCATCGTATGACATTACGAGATTCTCTACTACAGCAAGAAACTCTTGTATATCTCTGCTACAAATTTTGTCAGCTGTTCCAGTTTCTCTGATTACCATTTGTTCAAAAATTGTAACAAAGCATCCCATCACTAATTCAGTTCCAACTGAGTAATCTTTAGCTTTTACACTATTTGTTATATCCTGGAAAAATTGTACTACGATCTGTTCCATCATTTTGCCTGACATCGTAGTTGAAAGCGTTGAGCACACCTTCTCTGCTAGTGGAGACATATCTTCTATTAGATCTGTAAGATCAATTGCTGGTCTAAATTCTACTAGATCACCATTACCATTTTCGATTATCTTGTATAAGTTTACTACCATCCCCCATTGGCATGCATGCATTTCGGTTAAGACTTCCACAAATTTTTCTAATATACCCATTTTCTTTGCAGCAAGATAAACGAGCGCTACTTCTTGTTTTGTACTCCATGCGTTATTATGCTCATGCATATCCGAAGATTGTTCAATATGAGATAAATTAGTCAACCCTTTTTCAATCGCTTCTCCATCTTCATCGCCAAGAAGAGCTTTTAAATGCTCCTTGTTTGAAGCAACATATTCTCTGATTTGGGCAAAAATTTGATTAATATCAAGTAAGCTTGCATCATATCCTTGATGTAATTCAGTTTGAATATCATGAAATGGTTTTTCATTTAAGGCATTATGCACATTATCAATGTCTAATTTTAGACGAGTTTCAGGTATTATTTTAGAATTAGGCTCACTTGAGCCGCAAGCTCTAAGCAAATTTATAATTGGCATATGTACTTGGCCTTCTTGATCTAATTGAGATTTAAAAATATCAATTAACTTTTGGCTATTATTATTTTCTTGGTTTACCTTGAAAATGGGCAATCCATTTGAATCTTTCATGGTGATGTATTCTGCAACTGTACCAAAATCCACAGGGTCTTTTGCAAGTTTCATCATCAGGCTATCACCAAGCAAATCTCCTTTAATTTGCTGATTCCAATCAATCTGAACATTGTGTTTTAGCAATATTTTGATTACTCCATGATTGCCGCGAGCAATTGCATCTACTAGGTCCATCATAATAGTATTAAGATTAACAACCCAGCCTTCTGATAGTAACTTATCAGCAAGACGTGGGTGGAATTTGATAGCATCAGATAAGGTTAGGTCGCGTAGTGGTGTTTGCTCAATGTAATGTTCTTGAGCTTCTTCTAGTAACCCGAGCATATTTTGGGCACTATTATGTAAAGCAGGGTTTGTTAGCTTTTCTCTAACCATATTAAAATGCTCAATCTCAACTCTTGCGCCGTATGTTTTTACCAGTGAGGCCACACCATTAATACTGTTCCAATCTAGGTATTTGCTCAGTAATGACTGTCCATCTCTCATTGGAGTATTGATGAAGCTCCTAATCTGATCTATTGTATATTCATTACTTGAATGTGTTCCATTCGTATGTATGTTAAACTGCTCCCTTTCAAGCCAATCTTGGGCAATTTCTCTTGGGATGACTATTACGTCTGCGTGATCCAGAGCTTGAGCTTCGTTTGGTAATTCAGGTAAGGCTTCAGGAAGTGGTAATAATACTTCTGCCATTTGGGGGTCAGGCTCAGCTGCAACATGAACTTGCCCTTGAGCTTCGTCTAGTAATCTGAGCATATCTTGGGCGACATTCTGTAGATAAGGATCTGTCAGCTTCTCTCTGATTATATTGAAATGTTCAGCTTCAGCTTTTGCACCGTATGTTTTTACAAGTAACGCCACTCCATTAACATTATTCCAATCTAGGTATTTACCGAGCAATGATTGCCCATCTCTCATTGGGATATTGATGATACTTCTAATCTGATTTATTGTATACTCGTTACTTGAAGGTTTTCCGTTCATGTTTATGTTCATCAACTCTTTCTCAAGCCAATCTTGGGCTGCTTCTTTTGTGATAATTACTGTATCTTGGCCTAAAAATGCTTTCACAATTTACCTTTTCATTAATTATTCAGTAATATATTAATATTATTTTACGCATTAGTCAATTAATGTGTTAATTATTGTTTACACGACCAAGTTCTATATGGAAATGAACACTAAGAGGTTTAAGGCATCTTGTCTCTTTATCTCAGAGGGCAAATTCTTGTGATATTGGTTGTAGTGTTGGATTCTGTAGCTTGAAATTTTGTAATGAGTGATATTCGTTTAAGGTAGTTGCTATATAATTGTCAAAATCATCAGGCATTAAAGCCTTCTGACAAATAGCTGTAGCATTTTTAGAAATAATTTCAGCTTTATCATCATTTGTTTTTAACCATTCTAGTTTTTCAAAGATATCTGATAAATCTTTTTTTAAAGGTATGTAGTTGATGTAGGGCTCTAGTGCTTCATAGAACATTTGTATGAATGCAGTTTCCGGTTTTAGAAGAATAGAATTTGATATAAGAATCCATGGTACTCTAAGCCATGCTGCTGTGTTTCCATCAATAGAAATAAGATACTTATGTTTTAAATGTTCTGTTTCTGGTATCTTGCCTGGATTATCGAATAGTCTAATTAAAATATTATATAAATATATACCGCTTTGATTGTTGCTGAAATTAGCGTAATCTGCAAATTTAGCATCTATTAAATCAGGGAAACTTCTCGATAGCATTACCAAAGTTAGTCTATAAAGTTTGTGATAATTTTCTAAATTATACACGTTGCCAGTTGTTGCTCCTCGCCAAAAAATCTTTTCTATTTTTTTATTCCAAGAATAAGTTTTGGATGCTTCATTAATTTGGTTAATAAGATTAGGCCATTTTTCATTATCCAGAATATATGGATCTGGCAGTAATAATTTATTTTGTTCTAATTTGGATTCTAAATTCTTTGAACTCATAAAGGCTGGCAAATCTTGGATCAATATCTCTGATTCTTGAGAAATATTATTAATATTATCAATTGTCAGAAAGATAAAATCGACATTATGAATTTTATGAGTTTTTACAATGCGCACTAATCTTTTAATTATATTATTGCAAGCTAGTTTAGAACTTCCAGGATAAGTGGATGCAACATGGTGCTCGGCATACAATCTATTGTCGATAATTTGTATTCTTAAGAGTCCTAAATTTCTTTTTTCCTCATCAGGCAAACGATACACAGCTTCTATATGTTCAGCAGAAATCCCTTTTTTTCGAAATATATCAAACTGTTTTTTTATAGAAAATAGTATTTTTTTCTGACGAGCACTCAGTTCGCCTTGAGTTTCTTGTTTTATTATCATAACAGATATTCAACTTGTGATAGTAAATATACCATAGCAAATAAAGATTCATTGATACAAATTAAAATTGTTAAGTAACTAATGTATAGCATTTATAATACCTTAATTAGAATTTAAGTAACAATGTAATAGGTGAGTTATGTATATTAGGTCTAGTAGGTTATTGAAAAATGTACTTTCAACAGCATCTATAATAGCATTATCGTCCAGCTTTTTTAGCAGTGCTTCTGCTATTAGTAGAACAAGCCAAAATGCAATATCAAATATCAGCACTTCTACAGATTGGACTCCTAATGGTTTTAATAGTGGTGATGCAATAATTTTTGGAGGTGATCACACTATCAATGCAATTAGCCTTGGCAGTTTCAATGTCAGTTATATAGATAGTGGGGCAATTGCGGCTGGAACAATTCTTATCAAGAGTAGTAATTTGTATATAGGGGGTGTAACAGGTGCTCCTGTAGTCGAACTTAAAATTGATACAGGCGGTAGTCTAACATTTGCTACGCTTGATGCATCACCATCTGCAAATATTTATCCCGGTCTTAACATAGTTGATTTTAATGGGATAGTAGGATCAACGTTAACGCTTAGTAATAATGTGCCAATTACTTTATCAGCTAGTTTTTTAAGTACGGGAGGGGATGCTGGTAAAATAATTATCGATAATAATAAAATAGTAACATTTAACGGATCACTATCTAATACTCCTGGCACACGCCTAGAAAGCATGACTATTAATTCCGGTGCTAAAGCAAGGTTTCAGTTCAACACAACAACAATCAGTATTGATGGGCAAGGTAATTTTGTTTTAGCGTCTGACCCTGATAAAGAGATTAATTCTAATATTGGATCTTCGAGCGCAAGAATTAATACAGTCATTCCTACGATAGGTGGGAATGCATCAACAACAAAAACTACTCTTAAAAGCGGATATAGTGTCTATGCCAATGAATTTAAGCTTTACGGAGAAGGAGAGATTGGTGATGTTCCTTTAGATTCTAGTATTTTTATTATGGAAGATAATAGTTTTATAGATGCCCTAATGACTACACTTCCATTTAGTTTTGCCGACTTTTCAGGTGGGCATGGAGTTAAGCACTCTGAAGTAGATGTGTTATCAAATGCAACAATAATTCAGGATATTGGTACTAGTGATAACAAAATGAATGACATTAAATTTTTAGGGAGTGCTGGTAGCGTAGTTAATTTATCTGGAGATTTGCATTCAGATAACATAGCTTTATCTCAACCAAATGTTATACTTGGTAATGATGTAGTCTTTGATGGGCAAACTATTGCTGATTCGACCACTATATCCTTGGGCAATAATACTTTATCCTTTGACAATGCATCTAATTCAAAATTCACTGGTAATCCTACTGTCAAGTTTACGGTAGATGATAGTAAACACGGGCACTTTTTAGTTCTTAGCGGAAATCTGGACTTAAACGTAGTAACTTCTTTTAACATAACTCTGACTGATGTTGCAGCCATACTGCCTCCAGAGGGTCCAGTTGGGCAATCTTATTTAATTTTTCAAGAGACTGATACAGATGTGCCTGTTAGTGTCGTTATTGTCGATAATGCTAAAGCAAACTTTCTTATATCTAAACAAAATCCTTTCGTAACCTGGTCTTACGATAATGGTGTGGTAAAAAGAGTAAGGCTACCGCAAGATCAGATTGACGATATAATTGGAGATAACGTAACAGGAGGTGGTGGGTCAAGTACAACAGTAGAGAATGCTGTTAGGCTTGCAAACCCGAATAACGTTGGTGATGCATCAGCTCTTTTTCAGAGATTGACATCTTTGCTTACTAATGGTCAAGATTTAGTATCAGCACTTAATGCTCTTCAACCTGTTATTGTTGAAGCTTCTGAACAAATATCTGAAGCTGTTGATATGGCATTATCAACCATTGGAAATCGGCTTAAATCGTCGATAATTCAAACATTCTCTATAGCACAAGATGATAGCATACAAGGTATTTCCGCCGGTGAAGATGATTACGCTCACGGTGTGTGGAGTAGTATATTTTGGGGTTCAGTAACACAAAAAGCTAGAGGAGAAAGCCCAGGATTCAAAAGTAAAACAACAGGGTATGTAGTTGGTGCTGATACAAAAATTTCTGAAGATCGAACCATTGGTATAGCTTTTAGCTATGCTGATAATGATGTAAAACACAAAGATACAAACGATGGTGACACTAGCAGAGTTAAAGCTTATACGACCTCAATTTATGGGGTGCAGGAGATTAATGATAAGTGGTTTTTACAGGCTATGGGGAGCTTTAGCCGCAATAAGATTTCTAATAGAGAACAAAGATTTTTCCAAAATACACCTGAAATTGCTAGAGGGGATTTTTATACAAATGCCTACGGATTAAATGCTCTTGCCGGTTATAATAAGCTTATTACGGATAGGTTATTGATGATAACAACCTTTGGTTTTGAGTATTTGGTGCTTGGAAAATCCAAATATAAAGAAACAGGAACAACAAATCAGAATTTGACAATACGTAAAGCAACGGATCATAAACTAGATGCTATTATTGGTACAAGTTTCTCATATGGGACCAATTTTTACAAATATAGAGTAGTCCCAGAAGTTCATGGTAACATCAGTTATGACTTACTGAATAAATCTCCAAAAGTTACGGTTTTACTTGATGGATTATCTGGGAACACCCTTGTAAAGAAGACTACTGAACAAGAAAGAGTGTTCTATAATTTAGGTACCTCAGTATCTGCTTCTAAAGGAGCTGTAGAAGTGTCTGCAGGATACGATTTTTATTTTACTAAAAAATATACTGCTCATCAGGGGGCTCTAAAAGTAAGGTTAAATTTTTAAAAGCCTAGGTACTAGATATCGGCACTTAAATATTCTAAACAAGATATTTAAGGCGCCGATACTAAATTAATATGAATTATTCTGTGTCGCTTTCTTCTTTACCATCATCACCAAGTGGTGATACTTCGTCATGGTTGAACATGGATAGCATTCTAGCAAATAAATCTGCAGGCATTGCTTCTTCAAGTTGTGCTACGGCATTTGATGATTTTTCTTCGTTTAAGAATTCAAGAAACATTTTTTTATCAGATGTTTGAATTAGTCTTGTTAAATAAGCTTTTAACGCCTCGTTGCGTGACATTCCTTCAGTTTCAGTCCGTCTAAATTCTGCATGAAATACCTCTTGCGCAAATTTAATATGAGCTGGATTGTTATTATCAAGTTTTCTAGAGAAACCTATTATTTGCGTTGCAATATCGACTGGAGCAACCAACGGATCATCAGAAATTGTCATTAGTGATTGAGCGCAATTAGTATAATCACCTTTTCTGTAAAAATCGCGAGCTTGTTCAATAGCTTCTCCTTTTTGTTTTAATGATAATGGTCTTCTTTCTTCTGCTTGAGAGTGATCCTCAAAAGCTTGCATAAGTTGCTCAAATGGTGTTCCTATGTTCTTCGCCATACCCTTGATTCCTTAATTTAAATTAATATTAAAGTAAAATGTATTATATAATTTTAATAACTATGTAATACAAATATAATAAGAGCGTTAAGTAGTATTAGTAAACAATTATTTTCATTAGTGTAATAAAAACTTATTGTATCATATCAATTTTGCTTTATACATAACATTCTCAATTTTAACACGGATGGAGATATGAAAGGAAAATTTATGCAAAAAATGAAAAATAGTTTTCAAGCATTTGTAGAGCACAATAAATTTCAAGCGCTTGTAGCTGGTGAAAGAGAAGAAGAGTTAGCGCCTGTAGAAGAAGAGGAGTTATCGCAGGGAGAAGGGTCATATGAAGAAGAATTAGCGTTTGGAGAAGAAGGGGTAGATCCTATGGACCTAGATTTGAAGCATTACAGTGACGAAGATCTAGAAGTAGTGCTCAGGAGAGGTGATCTGAATTTACTCAGAAATGCTCTAGATTACATGGGGAAAGATTCTTTTGAAGATAGATTTCGAGAATTCGATAATGGTAGTGATTTGCTAATGTCTATTCTTTTTGAGCATGGGCAAGATTCAAATGAAATGATGCAAATAATTATGCCTGACTTATTAGAGCGCTATTCCGGTGAAGATGGCGTTTTCAATATGCTGAGTGAACGGGATTATAGTATATCTGCGGATTTTGTAAAGCTTGTCTTGAGATTAAATCCTGATGATGAAGTATTTACAAGAGATCCTTCAGAAATACCAATGAGTTTATTTATTAGCGCTAGTATTGCTGATAAGGATGACGTAGTAGACGTTTTGTTATCAAAGAGTCAAGCATTTCTTAATGCATTTAATAGTAAACAAGCTGAAGAAATCTTTATTGAATATTTCTTAAAAACTGTAAACTTCCAATATGAATCATCTGACTACTGGACAGAGATAGGGTTTTTGCTGGATAGAAATCCAGCGCTTGCAGAGCTTCAAGAAGTGCAGCAAGCGTTTGTTAAGTTTGTTAGTCATGGTGAGCATGAAAATATAACATTTTTGTTGACGAGAAGTCCTATTTTAGCTGCACTCTATGAGACTGAAGCAGTGCAACAAAATTTTATGGAGCAGTTAGAACGTAATCCTTCATATAGAATTATGAAATTTTTACTGGATCAAGATCCAGCGCTTGCTGAAAACATAGAAATGCAGAAGGCTTTTACTTATGTTGCTGTAAACATTGGTTGTGGTGATTATAATAAGTTGAAACTCTTGTTGAATATACATCCAGATTTTGCTGGGCAATTTACTGAAGAAATAGCGCATAATGGTGATTTAAGAGAATATGATGTGCGTCGTTATGAAGAGGTAAAATTTTTATTGAATAGATATCCTGCTCTAGTTGGGGATCTTGCCAGAGGAATACAGGAAGTTATTCATAGTGTAATGCATGATGGTGGTTACGGTAGTGGTTATGAAAAGATAGAATCTTTGCTGAAGAATTATTCTCGTTTTTCTATGTTTCTTGACGAGGCATTATGTGATTCTATTTCTCGGGTTTTCGTTGGTATTGATAGAAAATTAGCAAATCAAAGGATGGATACTTTGTTGGAGATTTGCCCTAGTGCTGGTAAGTTTTTTACTGACTTATTAGGACATCGTCTTGGTGATTATCTCGGCACCAAGGAGAATCTTGAGTATGAAAAGATTGAGTTTTTGCTGAAATGTGCTCCAGATCTTAGAGAAAAATATAATTATACATTAAATCTTAGGTTTTCGAGTGATATTGAAAGTGAGAATCCTAATTATGAAGAAATAGAATTTTTAATGACGAGGTTTTCTTCTGCTGCATTCAAAAGATATAACTCGGAAAGTTTTCAACAATTATTTAGCAAGGCCTTAAGAGATTACCAGACAGAAGTTATTGAATCTTTGCTAAAGATCGCTCCTCATATTGTTACTTATGAATTAGATTATGCTAATGGTAAAAGCATTATTGAAAAAGCTACAAAAAATCACTTTTCAGAACATATTTCAGCGCATGTGTTTAAAGCAGCTTGTAAAGTAATGTATGATATGATGAGAAAAGGTGATATTACTTACCCCACAAGAAAATTGCAAGATCTTATTCAAGGTGCATTAATTGATGATGCCTTATCTTCTGCGGGAGGGGGGGATTTTTCTAATGTTGATTTAATGCTAAGCTACTTCAAATCTACAGATGGCGGATATAGGTTTCAAGAAATAAGAGATAAATTACTAAAAGGCTCAGTTATTAGGGGAGATATTGGTACCATGGAGCATGTAATTGGTGTGATGTCTGGTGGGGCTTTACAAAATGCGATAAGCATGATGTGTGATACAGCTCTTACCCGTGGATGCGGTGAATTTCTAGAGTATTTAGTGGGCAGATTTCCTGAAGTAGTAGGACCACAACTTGTATCAAAAAAAGAGAATGTCCTTGACTCAATAATAACTAAACCAGCAACACCAGAGGGTGTTAAGATTGTAGAGCACTTATTATTTGTAGATGAACTGAGACAAGCAATGAAACCAGGTGGTCTAAAAGAATATGTTGATCAACTGAAATTATTATGTACTACTTCAAAGGCAAGTTGTTTTTCTCCTCTTCCTGATGGCGTTAGGCACAAAATTGGGGAATTTTTACTAGATAGACAATATCACCACTATGCCAAAGTAAAATTGCGAGTTCAACCATCTGTTCCTGAAGATACTTTGCATATTAAAGTTGCAGCCGAATATATGGCCAAAGTAATAATGAGCATAGTTAATGAATGTCTGACACATCCACTAGTAGGTGAGCAACTACAATTTAGAACCAGCCAATGCACTAAGTGGCTTCAAGACAAGCTGACACAGTGTATAGGAACACTTGGTATGATACCAAAACACTTGCAAAAGCAGTTGGTTCATGATGTATGGCAAGCTATGACTGACCAGCCACCACATCACCAAAGAACAAAATTTGTGGTCGAAAATGCTATAGATAAAGTTCTTGGTCCTCATCTTCTTCTAGAATTTGATACTCCTGCTTTAGGATTGGTTGGAGATCATCATGAAGTATATGAAGCAAAATATGATGGTGTATAAAAATACTTTCCAATAGTACTCGTCGCATCTGTTGTTTTAAAAAGAGATGCGACACTGCAAACTCAAATATCATTAAATACAGTGAAATTTATAGAATTTCACTGTATTTATCGTTTTCAAATTAGCTATCAGTCTTAAATAAATCATATTATTGATCATTCTGACTTCTTTCTAGAAGGGGTATGCAGTCTATATAAACTTCGCTACTAATGTAAGAATGAGTTGGGGTGTTAAGTACGCAACAAAATTTTTCTAAAATACTATTTGACATTGAATGCGAATCTATATATAAAATTCCTCACGTCATTTGTAAGAAAATGTACGTAAGCTGTTTAAAAAGTGAATAGAGAATAAAACTAAATACAACACCGCGATTTTCAAAATCGTGAGTGGATACTGATAAGCGTGTAAAATTAATTCTACATGCATCGTGTAATCTCAAAGTTTTTGGCAAGATAAATATAAAAAGAGCATTTGGTGGATGCCTTGGCGCTAGAAGGCGATGAAGGACGTAATACACTGCGATAAGCTCCGGGGAGCCGTGAATAGGCCGTGATCCGGAGATTTCCGAATGGGAAAACCCACCTGATAAATCAGGTATCATGTTGTGAATAAATAGCAACATGAAGCAAACTCAGTGAACTGAAATATCTCAGTAGCTGAAGGAAAGGACATCAACAGAGACTCCGTTAGTAGTGACGAGCGAACGCGGACCAGGCCAGTGGCTTTAGAGTAATAACTAGAACAACATGGAAAGGTTGGCAATAATAAGTGATAGCCCTGTATAGGTAAAAAGCTTTAAAGTCCTTGAGTAAGGCGGGACACGTGAAATCCTGTCTGAACGTGGGGGGACCACCCTCCAAGCCTAAGTACTCTCTAGCGACCGATAGTGAACAAGTACCGTGAGGGAAAGGTGAAAAGAACCCCGATGAGGGGAGTGAAATAGACACTGAAACCGGATGCTTACAAGCAGTCGGAGCGGATTTATTCCGTGACGGCGTACCTTTTGTATAATGGGTCAGCGACTTAGTTTATCGAGCGAGCTTAAGCCGTTAGGTGTAGGCGTAGCGAAAGCGAGTCTTAATAGGGCGCATAAGTTCGATGAATTAGACCCGAAACCGAGTGATCTAGCCATGGCCAGGTTGAAGGTAGAGTAATATCTACTGAAGGACCGAACCCACTAATGTTGAAAAATTAGGGGATGAGCTGTGGCTAGGGGTGAAAGGCCAATCAAACTCGGATATAGCTGGTTCTCCGCGAAATCTATTTAGGTAGAGCGTTATATAATTACCACTGGAGGTAGAGCACTGGATAAGCTAGGGGGTCCAACAGACTTACCAAACTTAACCAAACTCCGAATGCCAGTGAGTTCAGTATAGCAGACAGACTACGGGTGCTAAGATCCGTGGTCGAGAGGGAAAGAGCCCAGACCGCCATCTAAGGTCCCAAAATCATGACTAAGTGTTAAAGGATGTGAGAAGACCAAAACAACTAGGATGTTGGCTTAGAAGCAGCCATCATTTAAAGAAAGCGTAATAGCTCACTAGTCTAATTAAGTCTTCTTGCGCCGACAATGTAACGGGGCTAAAGTCATGTACCGAAGATGCGGATTTATGCTTTATGGCATAAGTGGTAGCGGAGCGTTCTGTAAGCCTGTGAAGGCAATCTGTAAGGATTGCTGGAGGTATCAGAAGTGAGAATGCTGACATGAGTAGCGACAAAGAATGTGAAAGACATTCTCGCCGAAAGTCCAAGGGTTCCTGCGTAAAGCTAATCTGCGCAGGGTTAGTCGGCCCCTAAGGTGAGGCTGAAAGGCGTAACCGATGGGAAACAGGTTAATATTCCTGTACCTGGAGGAAAGTGACGAAGGCAGTAAACTGTATGTCCTTATTGGATTGAGCATGCAGTGAATGACTTCCAGGAAATAGCACCTCCATATAGACCGTACCCAAAACCGACACAGGTGGACTGGTAGAGTATACCAAGGCGCTTGAGATAACGATGCTGAAGGAACTAGGCAAATTGCATCTGTAACTTCGGAAGAAAGATGACCTATGTTTAGGCAACTAGACGTAGGTGGCACATACCAGGGGGTAGCGACTGTTTATTAAAAACACAGGGCTCTGCTAAGTCAATAGACGACGTATAGGGCCTGACGCCTGCCCAGTGCTGGAAGGTTAAAGGGAGGGGTGCAAGCTCTGAACTGAAGTCCCAGTGAACGGCGGCCGTAACTATGACGGTCCTAAGGTAGCGAAATTCCTTGTCGGGTAAGTTCCGACCCGCACGAATGGCGTAACGATTTCCCCGCTGTCTCCAGTATCGACTCAGCGAAATTGAATTCTCAGTTAAGATGCTGAGTTCCCGCGGCTAGACGGAAAGACCCCGTGCACCTTTACTATAACTTTGCACTGGTATTAGAAATTGGATGTGCAGAATAGGTGGTAGACTATGAAGCGTCGGCGCAAGCAGGCGTGGAGTCGCAATGTGAGATACCACCCTTTCAATTTTTGATATCTAACCACAACCCTTGAAGCAGGGTTTGGGACAATGCATGGCGGGTAGTTTGACTGGGGCGGTCGCCTCCCAAAGAGTAACGGAGGCGCGCGATGGTTAGCTCAGGTTGGTCAGAAATCAACTGTTAGAGTGCAATGGCATAAGCTAGCCTGACTGCGAGACAGACAAGTCGAGCAGAGACGAAAGTCGGTCATAGTGAACCGGTGGTTCCGAGTGGAAGGGCCATCGCTCAACGGATAAAAGGTACGCCGGGGATAACAGGCTGATGATTTCCAAGCGTCCATAGCGACGAAATCGTTTGGCACCTCGATGTCGGCTCATCACATCCTGGGGCTGGAGAAGGTCCCAAGGGTACGGCTGTTCGCCGTTTAAAGTGGTACGTGAGCTGGGTTTAGAACGTCGTGAGACAGTTCGGTCCCTATCTACCGTGGGTGTAGGAAGTTTGAGAGGATCTGCCTTTAGTACGAGAGGACCGAGGTGGACGTACCTCTGGTGTACCAGTTGTCGCGCCAGCGGCATAGCTGGGTAGCTAAGTACGGACGGGATAACCGCTGAACGCATCTAAGCGGGAAACCCACCTTAAAACTAGACTTCCCTATCAGAGCCGTGGAAGACCACCACGTTGATAGGCCAGGTGTGGAAGCATGGTAACATGTGAAGCTTACTGGTACTAATAGCTCGATTGTTTTATTTTGCTTTAAGAGTTTATACGATTGCATGTAGTGTGAATTTTATATGCTTACATAAAAGCCAATTAGTAAAATGTTTTGTTCTCTATCAGCTTTATTTCAGCTTTTTAAAAAAGCTTGTATTGCTAGCTTGGTGGTTATAGCGTGGGTGAAACACTCGATCCCATTCCGAACTCGGAAGTGAAACCCCACAGCGCCGATGGTACTTTGCCTCATGGCCCGGGAGAGTAGGTCGCTGCCAAGCTTGCAATGCAAGCTTTTTTTTATGCGAGTAGGTTCAACTAAGGGTTGAAATGCATAAAAAATAATACAATTACTTTTTATTAGAGACAAAAAATGACAACCAAAGAGTCAGAAATTATACAATTAACTGGTAAACAGCTTAGATTAATATTAGAGCATGCAGGGGTTATATTGGATGAGCAAGAATTTAAAAAAGATGAAACTAGAATAAAAAAAGAAGAGTTACGAGAAAAATTTTATAATTCAAAAGTAGTTCGTACGCTTGGTATTGGTTTATTTATTGTATTAATAGTGAGTTTTATAACTTATATATTTGAGAAGCAAACTAATGATGAAGCAATTCATTATAGTGCTTCGGTTTTTTTTGTAGTACTCATAATTATTTCATTTCTATTACTATTATTTAATCTTGTTTTTTGGGTAGTAAATTTTAAGAAGCTTTATTTATTTTTTGAGTATGCAACTTTGAGCATTATAAGCGGAACGATAGTTGGATATTGTTATAATTCTATAATGAATGAATTATTGACGAATTTAAATGAGCTCGGTTGGGTAGTAATTTTGTCAGGATCAAAATTAGAAACAGAATATTTAGCATTTATGCTAATGATGTTAATTGGCTTGGGTAGTAATATAATTTTATATAATATGCTGAAAGCTCTATTGGTAATTAAGCATAAAAAGTGGAAATTCTTATGTATCTCATGGATGTGGGTAGAAATGTTGTTTTTTTCAATTTTTCTAGGCGGGAATATTTTTTTACTAACAAATAGTGTCAGTTATTTTTTAAATATCGTAATTATTGCCTTTTTTAACATAGTAACAATATTTCGATTTGATAAGAAAACTTTTGAACTTTATACTTTACGCTTTAGGGATATATTTCAATATATGCCAAGGCTTTAGGATAGTTTTGTTCGAAAAAAGCTATCTGATTTCAACAGTTTTAATTTAATTACAAGTATTTATAATATCCTTCTACCTAAAAGAGAAAAGTTTCTATGAATCAGTATAAAGGCGAATGTTTATGTGGTGCTTGTCGTTATGTGATAACGGGGCAAAAGCCAAGCGCGATGTTTTTTTGTCATTGTAGTCGGTGTAGAAAAGAAACGGGCACAGTTCATGGTGCTAATATTTTCTTTGATGATGCTGGGTTAATATGGGAAAAAGGCGAAAATAATATTGCCTATTTCAAGCTAGAAGGCACAAGAAAACAGCGTGCCTTTTGTAAGACTTGCGGTAGTCCTGTACCTAGAAAAGAGGGAGAAAGTCACGTAGTGTTACCTGCAGGTACTTTAGATGATGATGACGCTTTTCTGGAGCCAACTGCCCATATCTTTTATGCAAGCCGCTCATCTTGGGAAGATAAGATAGTAGATTTGAAGCGATTTGATGCACTGCCTACAACCGAGTAGATAGGTAGGACATTTATCACTGAACACTTTCTGTTATCCCAAACACCCCAAAGTCATCCCGGGCGCTTCTTTCAAGTCATCCCCGTGCCTCTTTATAACCTTCCCGGACGCTCTTTAGTCACCCCGGGCTTGATCCGGGGTCCAATGTACTTCGAGGTTGTGACTATTTTAAGGGTGGATCCCAAATCAAGTTTGGGATGACTGTGGGCGAGGGTTTCAGGATGACAAAGAAAGTCATCCCGGGCTCGACCCGGGGTCCAATGTACTTCGAGGTTGTGACTATTTTAAGGGTGGATCCCAAATCAAGTTTGGGATGACTGTGAGCGAGGTTTCAGGAGGACTGTGGGCGAGGTTTCAGGATGACAAAGAAAGTCACCCCGGGCTCGACCCGGGATCCAAGAGGCATTGAGGTTGTGACTATTTTAAGGGGTGGATCCCAAATCAAGTTTGGGATGACTGTGGGCGAGGTTTCAGGAGGACTGTGGG
>JAAFHP010000120.1 GCA_013298405.1 Alphaproteobacteria bacterium
CCCATCAAGTAATATACGGACGTCAACTCCTCTGGCCTTTGCTTTTTTGAGTTGATTAATAATTACTTGTGAAGTGAGCCCATAGGCTTGTACATATATAGACTCTTTTGCTTTTGATATTTCCTTAGCAATTAAATCAAGACACCCTGATGGTGGCGTAAAGCATACATTAAATTCATTTGGTTTGGCATGAAAATTGTTCCATGTCCCTATTCCATATATTTCTTCAAAAGCTACTCCTAGTGTAATACCAATGGTGATCATTATAAGTGAGCTTTTAAAATTACTTCCTTTATAGCCAAAGGCAGATAATAATTTGTATATTAAATTAGTACTAAATCTCTTCCTGCTCATGCCTTTTCTAAAGATGTAGTTGTGGTACATCATCTTTATCTGTATATATATTAATATCATATATTTGGTACGGGGAAATGATAAAGATACTCACCAATCGTAGTACACAGATTGTTATAATCTTAACCATATACGTACTAATTGCTGATTTAATACCGACCCAAATACAAAGGTTATTTTACACAATAAGTCTACAAATAAAAGAAATACTTATTTGGATCATGCCAATTACTATATGTGCGTTTATTTCAAATACAGTGAGAAAATTTGAGAAACAGGCGTTAATATTTATTTTGTCCTTGTTGTTTTTTGAGAGTACTTCAAATTTTTGCGCAGTTTGGTACGCATACTTAAGCGCTGGTATTACTTCTAGTTTTATGCCGCCTGTATCTACAGCAAGTGAGTTTTCAACAGCTTTTACCTCTTTATGGCAAACTTCTTATCCAAAACCATGGTGGTGGTCAGCTGATAAAGGAGCTTTTATTGGGATTGTACTAGGCTGTTTAGGGGCTTTTTATCAACGTAAGTCTTTGGCTAATCTAATCAATTATAGTCATGAAGTGATGGAATGGATATTAGTCCGAGTATTCGCAAAGCTAATACCACTATTTATACTAGGGTTTGCAGTGCATATATATCAGACTAAATTGCTTGATCATGTTGTCAGTCATTACGCAAGTTTAATATTTTGGTTAGGCATTTTTTTACTCATATATATACTAGTACTTTTTATTTTAAGTGCTGGTATTTCGATACCAAATATCATCACTCATATTAAAAACCTACTCCCAGCTGGTATGATTGCACTTACTTCAGGTTGTAGTTTGTCTACCATGCCGTGGACGATTGAGGGAGCTTCTAAAAACTTACAAAATCCAAGCCTAGCTCAAGTCATTATTCCTGCTACAACAAACATACAGCAAATTGGGGATTGTATAGTAAATTCATTTTTATGCTATCTGATATATACTGACTTTTTTGATCATACACCTGATATGTATATATGGGCTAAATTTACAATAGTCTTTGTTTTGGCAAGATTTCTTACAGCAGCAGTTATAGGGGGGTCTATTTTTATAATGCTACCTATATATGAAACTTATCTCGGATTTAATAATGAAATGATAGCAATAATATTAGCTTTGAATGTAGTTTTAGACCCAATTGTTACTTCTAGTAACGTGCTCGCTAATGGTGCTTTATGTAGAGTGTTTGAAAGATTTTGGAATTGGTTACAAGTCGTTTTATATAGGAAAAAGAGCGAAGCAATCATTGAAACAAATTAATCAGCCCATTAATTATTATATAAATCTTAATTTTTTAACTATTCATTAATTACTTTGTATCATAATAGTAATTAAGTAGGTAATATAAATCTACTTAAAAATGGAGAGGAAGTTATGAGTAAAGCGAAAATAAAAGAAGAAGTAGTAGGAGTTGCGAAAAAATCATTTTTACAAAAATTGAAAGATATCTTTTTACCATGTTGTTTGAAAGTGGTGGATGATGTTGCAGATAAAGCGGAAGAAGTAATAACAAACAAACTTCCAGGTGAGGTTGGTAAAGAGATTGGGTCGCTTGTATCAACAGTAATACACGATAGCGCATCAATAGCCTCAAGTGAAGCCGTACATGTTATAGGTGAATTAACAGCTGAATCAGCTGTATCTCATTAATTTGCACCTAAAAATACATCATAAATAAGCACTCAATTTATTATTAAGTGCTTATTTCTCAATTACTAGTGTTTTATTCTGCTTCACCTACAAGTGGCAGTGGATGATAATCGTCAAACACCAAGGATGAGTTTTCGCCAACTACCAGAAGATCAATATATCCTACTTCTTTTAGAGAGCTACTTCTCACTGTTAAAGTGGTATTATCTGGAATGCGTACAACACGCATTCCATCTTCAATGCGTACAGCATCCATTGCATCCCCAATCTGTAAAGAAATTTGATTTTTTAATTTAAACGCGCCAGGCTTAATGTCATCTGCTTTCATAGAACTTACCTCATTTTATTTTTAATTAACGAAGGGAAAACAGTCTCCCTCATTCGTACTATACATTATAAAAAGATTACAGTAAATTAACTTTTTTAAGTATTACTAAATAAAATTAATGGCAACAAGGAAAGGTTTGTATTAAAGCCTTAAAGTTACGGATTGCTAATAATTATCTTTGCATGATTTAAGATTTATACTCAGCTAATTTATTAGCTTCATCATATGAAATTAGCGCGTCTATAAAATCGTCTAACTTACCTTCTTTTAACACGTCCTCAATTTTATACAATGTAAGGTTAATTCGGTGATCAGTTATTCTTCCTTGTGGAAAGTTGTAGGTCCTGATTCGCTCTGATCTATCACCTGATCCCACTTGCTCTTTTCTTGCGCTGGCTCTTTCAGCATCTTTTGCTCTTCTTTGCTCTTCATATATTCTAGAGCGCAGAATCTTTAGTGCTTTTGCTTTATTCTTGTGTTGTGATTTTTCATCTTGGATAGCTACTACTACCCCAGTAGGAATATGAGTAATTCTCACCGCAGAATCAGTGGTATTTACGTGTTGCCCACCAGCTCCAGATGCGCGGTAAGTATCAATTCGTAGATCCTTATCTTCGATTTTAATATCTACTTCTTCTACTTCAGGAAGAACAGCAACAGTAGCGGCGGATGTGTGTATCCTACCGCTAGATTCAGTTTGAGGCACTCTTTGTACTCTATGTACTCCAGATTCAAATTTCAGCCTAGCAAATACACCATAACCTTTAATAAGAGCTGATGCTTCCTTATACCCACCTATTCCAATTTCAGCAATAGAT
>JAAFHP010000121.1 GCA_013298405.1 Alphaproteobacteria bacterium
TAGAAGGTATATAGAGTTTATTCAGTGAAAATGAGGATTTAGCCAATGCAATAGCAAACGACAATCCATATAATTCAGAAGCTATGGTAATTTCTAGTGGAAGTGATTCAGTCAATTGAGTAAAGGTTAGTGAGTCATATTCATCTGTATTAATACCATCTAGATTCATACTCTTTTGTGGTTTTAATTTAGTCAATTCAACAACCACTGTTGGAGCTTCATGTTGACCTATAATAATGATAGTTTGTAGCGCAGGTGATTTAGCAGCAATTTTTACAAATAACAGCCAGCTTTCTTGTGATAAATCTTCTCCAACAATATTCAGACACACTTCACTTTGTATTGCTTTATAAACAATGTTATCTTCCATAACTAGAGCGCTACTATCTACAGTTGTAGCCAAATCATTTAATTCTTTTATTAAATGTGGAAAATCTGATAATTTCATGTTAACTACCTATGAATCTCGTTGAATTTGCTATACAATTAAATAACTTATGCTCAGTCAATATTATTACTAATAAAACTTGTTAAATACAGCAAAATCGCCCCTTGACATAAGAATAAATAAGGTTATAATGCAGCCTTAACCTTGGTTCTTAAAGAATATTTGTTAGGAAAAGAAAATGAAGATTGTTAAATCGCTTAAATCCCTAAAAAGTAGAGATAAAAACTGCAGAATAGTTAGAAGAAACGGCAGGGTTTGGGTCATTAATAAAGTAAACAAAAGATTCAAAGCTAAGCAAGCATAAGGCATTCCCCATAAGCTTAAAAAAATGGCGCTTAACTCAAAGCGTCATTTTTTTTTACAAAAGTATCACTAATACTGCTCTTACAAAAACTATTAACTGCTCATTTTGTAAATAATTATACTCCTTCAAGTACTCATAAGGTTAAAATAATTATGGGTTATTAAATTACAGAGAGTTATGACAAATTGGTTGATATTTGCATCAATAATTATCATCCTTCTTACACTAGACCTTGGAGTGTTAAACAAAAAGGATAAGGTGATGGGCTTTAAAGACAGCGCGTTACTTACCTTGTTTTACATTACTATAGCCTGTTTTTTTGGTCTATTTATCTTTTATCATATGGGCCCGCACAAAGCACAAGAGTATTTTACTGGCTTCTTGCTAGAAAAAGCCATGTCCCTTGATAATATATTCGTCATTTCTATCATTTTTCATTTTTTTAAGATTCCCCTTCAGTATCAACACAGAGTACTATTTTGGGGGATATTAGGGGTAATAATCCTAAGAGCTATCATGATATACGCAGGAGTGTTAGTGCTAGCTAAATTTTCCTGGGTATTATTTATTTTCTCTGCTCTTCTTATTTATACCGGGATAAAAACCCTTTATATGGCTGAAAACCACAATTTTGATCCACAAAATATGTATGTATACCAGATACTAAAAAAGAAATTTAATATCTATCCTAAATTAGCAGGGAATAAATTCTTCATCATTCAAGATAACAAATTATTCATTACTCCGCTATTTATCGCTCTGGTCACTGTAGAATTTATGGATTTAGTGTTTGCAATCGATAGTATTCCCGCGATATTTGCAGTAACTACTGATCCGTATATAGTATATACATCAAACATATTCGCCATCCTAGGATTAAGAGCGCTATTTTTCTGTTTAGCCGATATTGTTGAGCGCTTTAAATATGTTAAATACTCCCTTGGAATAATTCTTATTCTTATTGGAGTAAAAATTATAATTTCACATTATGTAAAAATTTCTTCAATACTTACCTTAGCGGTGACCGTAATATTGCTTATACTTGGTGTGGTGGTCTCTGTAATAAAGAAAGAAAAAAATAACAATGGTTAGTTCTTCTCAGATATCCGACTAATAAAATAATGGCCCAGGTAACAAAATGGAGTGTCTAAAAGAGCAGCTATCACCTTAAAACCTATACTACTGTACATAATAATCATATAATTATCCCAAGGTATTATAGAACATATAGCAAGCATAGTCACAACAGTTGTTGTATCAATAAATTGGGCAATTATTGTACTGACATTATTTCTAATCCAAAGATGCTTACCTTTGGTCAAGTATTTTATATGAGCAAAAATATGTATATCAGCCACTTGTCCAACATAGTTAGCAATTATCGACGCAAATGAAGCAATACCAAAAGCATTAAATACCATATGAAATGTCTTATCATCAACTATTGACCAATCAGTGGCCGATAGAAAATCAGACACTGCCAACAATAGCATAACAATTAGACTACATATCACACCATTCCTGACCATGAATTTGGCATTTTCAACACCGTAAAATTCTGTTACTAAATCTGAAATCAAAAACGTGACTGGATATAGCAGTACACCAACTGAAATCTCAAAAGTACTCAAATACAGATCTATTGAAACAAATTTCTGAAAAATCAAATTACCAGTCACTATAAGTGTACAGAAAATTGCGTTCATTATTATGAACAACTGTGTCATTCTATTAATTTTCACTTTCTTCTATACCTTTCTTTATTTGCTCAATTTCAAGCCATTTAGACAGTTTGTCGTTTAACTCTATTTCTAGCTCTTTGTGTCTTGCAGATAAATTGTTAAATTTTTTAAGATCAGTATTATATAAATCACCAATTGATAGCTGCTGCTCAATACTAGAAATCTCTGCTTCTATTCTGTCTACTTGATTTGGTAGCTCTTCAAGTAATCTTACGTATTTATAACTTAATTTTTTGCTACTATTTTTTTGCTCTTTAGTTAAAGATTTTTCGGGCTTTTTACCTGTTACTTTAACCTGGTTATTGTTTTGATTATGATATTTTAAATAATCATTATACCCACCATATAAAT
>JAAFHP010000122.1 GCA_013298405.1 Alphaproteobacteria bacterium
TGTTTATAAAGCTTAATACAATTTTGCCAATGATTTCTATTAAGTTGATTGGCTTTGTTTCCTTTCTCTTAAATCTTAGTTTGATAGATACCAGGCAACCAACACTGATTATAGCAGTTTGTAGTAGGATGCCTAAGAGTGACAAATCAGGTTTTAAATTATTTATTAAAATAACCTGTAATAACAGCATGATAGCGCTTACAATTACCAGAGATGACTTGCTAAATATATCTAATTTTAAGTAGTTATACGATTTTGAATTAATAATCTGATTTATAGGAAGAGAACATAGCAATATTGCTGGCATAAATAGTATCAAATAATATACCGCTTGTTCGTGTAAAGCAGTTGTAATTGTAGATTTGAAGAAAAACAAAGCACTACCAGGGAAACTAATCATTGTTAGTAGTCCTAATATTAATGGTATAATAAAATACGGACCTCTTATTTTTGAGATTTGGTCGCATCCTTCTGTGCCGCTTTTTTCAAAATATATTCCTGCGCATAACGATAGGATTAGCTTATACAGAATCAAGATTGATAAATAAGAGCCTATTATTTCTCTGATTACTTCATTATTTGCAAGCGATATTCCTATTAGTAAAAAGCCAATCACAAAGATTGAAAGAAGGCTAAGTAGGCTTTTGAAGTTGTTTTCAAATATCATATTAAATGCTGAGTAAATCATCACTATTATTCCCAGCCATTTGAGCATGCTAAGACCCGCAAAAAGCTTTAAAAGTAAAAGCAAGGATACTTTTGATGTGCCAGAAATAAGAAATACAAAGCCACTATAAGATGCTTTTTTATAGTAATTAACCATCCAACCAGAAAAAGGGAAGGCGGCAATATTGATAATGAGACCGATCAATATCAGATATATGTAATTACTGGCTTTTGCATCGGAAGCAAAAGCTTCTAACAAAGTAGTAAAGCTATAATTTTTATTTATAAATAGTAAGTACACTGAGCCAGCCATTATCAAGCTTCCACTAACAAAATGAGTAATCAAATAATTTGCAGCTGTTTTGATGTTATTTTTAGGGTCAGAAATATATATAATACCAGTAGAAGCTAGCATCATTATTTCTAATGAGATAATAAGTGTGATGAAATCTCCAGCTAGTGTGCAAAGAATAGCAAAACCAATATAGCAATTACCAAGAATCAGTTCTTTTTTTCTGCTTGTCGAAAGAGCAAATAAGTTACCACAAAGTAAAACGATAATAAGAGAAAAGGATATAAGTTTATTTATGTATTGCCCATCAAAAATAATCTCAATTTTATTAAAATAAAATATTTCCTTAAAAGGAAGAAAGAAAATAAAACAGGCTGCAATAATAGGTGATAATATAGATATTACCCAAAATATTCTATGAGCTTTATATGAGGCTAGTAGTAATGGAATGGATAAAAAAATAGCAATTGAAGGGTGCAGCATTTAAATATACTCAATGAACTTAATAATGAATTCTTTGATAAAGAAAAATAGAAATATAGCAGCTATACAAAGATAGATACTGAGTAACATAAAAGGGTGAATAGTGGATTCGTCATAATTATTATCACTTACTTCATTTCTAGTATATAGAAATATAATTATTCTACTCATGTAAATTATTGTCATTATTGAACTTAAAACAATTGTCAAAATTACCAAAAGATTATTTTGCTCTGCGGCCGCTAAAAGAATATATAATTTACTTATAAAGCCTGAAAATGGTGGGATTCCAGCAAGAGATAAAGCTGCCACTAGTGTGGCTAATGATGTTTTTGGAAGGTATTTAGCCACAGCATAATAGTCATTGACCCTTGTGGCGCCATTGACAGAGTATATATTTCCAGCACAATAAAATAGGCATATTTTGCTAAATGAATGGGAAATCATATGCAAAATAGCAGCAATGAAGCCTTTATATGATAGCAAGAACAAACTCATTAAAGCAATTGAAAGCTGAGCTATCGTGGAATAAGCCAGAATCATTTTAATTTCTTGTGCCTTGAGGGCCTTGAAACCACTGTATAATATTGTAATTATAGGAAGTAGAACCAACCAATTGAAGTCTTTAAAAATTGAATTTAAATACACTAAACCAAATACATAAACAAAAATCTTATAAGTACAAAATAAACCAGCCTTTACCACCACAACTGCATGCAGCAATGCGCTCACTGGGTATGACGCCACCATGGCTGAAGGAAGCCACCCATGAAGAGGGAAAATAGCTGATTTTGCAATTCCAAAAATGAATAAAAGCAATAATACAATACTCTGCCAATTGTTAAAATAGTTATGTATATACCCATCTTTAATGAAGTTACCATGACCAGCATGGGAGTAGATAATTATTATAGCAGGTAAAAATAGCATAAGAGCGCTTATCATAAGGATTTTAAGGTATTTTAATAAACCATTAGTTGTTGTTGGATTATGATTATGAATGATAAGAGGTATAGTCATTAAAGTAAGTATTTCATAAGCGATGAACATAGTCAGTAAGTTGTCCGATAGTGCTATAAGAAAACCTGATATAATACTAGCATTTATGAAGAATAAAAACCTGCTACTATTGACAAATTTATTCAATTTTATAAATTTAACAGTATATAACAGAGCCACAATCCAAAGTACTGCTAACATATTTAGGAATATCATGCCAACTGATTCAAGACCCAAGCTAATTGCATACTGATCTATACGAAATATAGTAATTTTTGCTACGATTCCTTTAAGAAAAATGTAATCGAGCATAGCAACATTAAGCAAAA
>JAAFHP010000123.1 GCA_013298405.1 Alphaproteobacteria bacterium
AGTTGTAAAAAAGCATGGCTGGGTACTTTCTCGCATAATTGGCAGTCATCATATATTTGAGCATGAAAATTCTGAAATTATTTTATCTATTCCAGTTCATAGTAATAAAGACTTGCCAATAGGAACACTAAAAGCTTTGATGAAAGATGCCAGCCTAACTGAAAATGACTTATAAATTAATAGTTAAAGTTTTTTTGTGTTTTTTAATGAAAAAGCAAAGTGTAAATTATTATTACTCTCAATAAGTTTTAATTTTATCATTCGTCTCTAACTCACATGAATCAAGACAAACAGAAAATACTATTAGTTGGTAATCCGAATATTGGCAAGTCTGCATTATTTCAGGCTTTAAGCGGAGAAGTTATTGAATTAGAAAAGTACAAAGATAATAGAATAGAAATATTAAAAACCTCATTAAATGAGAGAGCTGAAATAATTTATACTCAAGGAATTTATGAAATTTCTTAAAATCAAGCAAAAATTTTATTTCCGACTCTACTGAGCCTTAACTTTTGCTAATATCTCCTTAATAATCAAATCTTGCATAATATAGATACGCAATATGGCTTGGAGATTTAGAAAGAAAATTAGGATAATTCCAGGGATACATCTTAATTTAAGCAAAAGTGGTATTTCTACTTCAATTGGAGTTAGAGGGGCAAGTGTAACTTTGGGTAAATCTGGGACATACCTTAATGCAGGTATCCCTGGGACAGGTATATATTCAACGCAAAAACTGACAGTACTAAATACACATAATGAATCTCCAGGGGAAGAAGGCAATTCTATTTTAGAAGAATCAGTCGATAATATTTTCAGTGTTGATCTTCAGGAGATTACAAGTCAAGGTATGCAAGGTGTTAAAGAATCAATTATCCTTGCTAATGATCAACGTAGAGATCTGCGAAAAGATTTATCCGAGGTAAAACAAAGTCTATTTATCTCAGAATGCAAACACTTTTTAGTTCGCTTTTTAATCATTGGTCTCCTCAATAAGTCAATCAGTAAATCAATGAAAGATGATATTGATGCTCAGAAGAAAGCAATAATTCAAATTGAAGAAGCTATCGATAATTCTTATATAAAACTAGAAGTTGATTTTGATACTGAAATTAAAAGCAAATATGAACAAGTTATAAAAACATTTGAAAAATTAATAACCTCTGAGAAAATCTGGGATATTACAAGTGAACATTCACAGGACAGAGCAAAAACTAGATCTTCGGCAAGTTCAGTTGTAAATAAAAGGGAGGTGAAATTTGCGACTAAATCATTGCCTTTCATAAAGTCAGAATCTGTACCACTATGGTTTAAGAATGCTAATGGTGCAGATTTGTATTTTTATCCTAACTTTATAGTGATGCATTCATCTGGTGAAAATTTTGCTGTAATTGGAATAGAGGAGCTTAATTTTACTCATAGCTACGCGAGGTTTATTGAAACAGGTCTTATTCCCAAAGACACAAGAGTTGTTGATCGCACCTGGGCGAAAGTTAATAAGAGTGGTTCTCCTGATAGGCGATTTAAAGGCAATTACCAAATTCCAGTAGTTAAATATGGAACAATAAGTCTAAATACAAAAACTGGGCTTAATGAAGAGTACCAAATCAGTAACTATGAATATACAGAAGCTTTTGGGAGAGCCTTTCAAGATTATCAATCAACTATTAAGGGACTATCTCAGAATATAAAGAAAATTGACACTGAAATAAGAATTGCAATTGATAGGGAGGAAGCACTCAGGATGAAGCCAAAGCATTTTGGGAATATGTGTTGGGGTATGTCTGAATATCAGGTGAAATTATGTTTATCAGAAGAACAGCTTAAACAGTTGTATGAATCGTCAAGGTATCACAAGCAGAAATTCTCTTTTAGTTATCCAGAGGATTTACTTGGTTATGAGTTTAATTGTGTTTATGTATTCAAGCCACCCTTGAAAAAAGAAGAACCTATGCGTTGGACTTCGAGTTTTTCAAAATATAGAAAGAATGATACTTGTATAAATAATAATCTTGCAGAAATCTATTATGAGCTTTGTCATCGTCCATTCTCTGACATCTTGTATCTGAAGATAATAAAAGCTGTTTTTCAAATGTTGTCTAGTAAGTATGGTTCTGAGTATGTTGTTCTCAATGGTGATTTAGGAAAGATCTTATCCGAAGATGCTGCCTACTCTCAGAAGATTTGTGAGAAGCCGGCTCACAAAGTGTTGATTAGGTGGGATATTGGGCAAAGCATTATATCCTTATTCTTTGAAACCAGAAGAGGAGTAAGATCCTTTTTAGTTTCATATCAAGCCTCAGAGGAAGTGACTGCATCTTGGAATAAGTTGGAGGATATGAGCCTGGATATGGCTGAATGAAATTAGTTCTACTAGTCAGATGCTTAAATTAATAAATAATACAAATTGGTTGAAAGATATTAGTAGTTTATTAATTTTTATACTGAAAGAATTAACTGTCCCGTTTTTCTTAGGTTCATTGATTATGGCTTTATTGCAGCTTGCTGGCTTACTAAATGTTTATTTCAATACTTAAAAATCTAAAGTGGTATATTTGTTAATAGTAGTTAATTGATAAAAGTTATGAAAAAAATATTATTACAATTTAACGATGATATTCTTGATAATGTAATGTGGCTTTTAAAG
>JAAFHP010000124.1 GCA_013298405.1 Alphaproteobacteria bacterium
TATGTACAAGCCTATGGGCTCACTTCACAAGTAATTATTAATCAACTCAAAAAAGCAAAGGCCAGAGGAGTTGACGTCCGTATATTACTTGATGGGGGGAATTTAAGTGATAATAAACCCGTGCTCGATGAGCTTTTAAAAGCAAAATTAAACGTAAGATTCGATAAAATGCCAGGTATAGCGCATAATAAAGTGATGATTATAGATAACAAAAAAGTAATCACAGGTTCATTTAATTTTACTAATGCTGCAAACACTCGTAATGCTGAAAATGTTCTTCTCGTAAATAATGCTGAAATAGCACAAGTATATTTATCCAATTGGCAGAAAAGGGCTCTATCAGCAACTAAGTAGATAGGAAAGCGTAAGTAATTGACGAATTTAAAAAATTTGTTAAACTCTTAGTTTATTTCAACATATTAGAGAAAACTGCATGAAAAGAGTAGATATACCACAATCACCAGAATTAGGGTTGCTAGAATTAGCTTTTGATACATATCTTAGGAATTTAGGCGTAATTAATGGCCCTGGAAGTTTGAGTGATGAACTGCTTGATCAGTTAAATAATGAGTTTATTGCTAAAGTTCAGTGGATTCAACATTATGCAAAAGTAAAGCTAGGGCAATCATTTACATTTGAAATCGCTACTCAAGTTGTCACTGAGTTAATTACTTTTAACAGTGACGTATGCGGCAAGATGTTTGATGGTTTCATACATTTTGTCTCTGTTAATGAAACAAGACCAGAGGTGCTAAATTATTTGATGGATAAATGGGTCTTGCAAGGAAGATCCCTGACTGAACTCGATTCTTTTGGCACTAGCCCTTTATCAGTATCTGTAAATAAAGGAAATATAAATGCAGTAGCAGCATTAGCTCAGCACGGTGTTGATGTTACTATGGTTGATGAGAGTGGGTTTACTGAGTTGCATAAAATTGTAGATTATGTTGAGCAAGGAAAATTACCGCTCAGTGCTCTTTCGAATTGGAAAGCAGCTGGTCTTCCTACTAATGTAGTGTCAACTAATCCATCTCCAAAATATAGCGGCAAAACTGCAGTTATAGTTGCTGTTGAAAAAGGAATGGTTGAGGCTACTGAAGTATTGGGAGGTGATGTAGAGGAGGCTAGAGTCTTTAGATCAGAAAAAATCCAAGTATCAAAAGTGTTGGTTTTAAAAGCCTACGAGCAGCATGTTGAATCATTAGGGGGAGTAAAGATAGGTAATAAGCTACTATTAAATTACTTGGCTAGAAATTACGAGAATGCCGAGTTAATACCAGAAATATTTGAAGCGATATTAGTTGATGAGAAGTTGGGGTTAGATCCAAATGGTGTAGTGGGGCAAGAAGGAATCCCAGCATTGGAAATGTTGATCAGAGCTGGTGTGAACGGTCCCAAGGCAAATATGTTGGCACTGAAAATGGCTGAGCATGGTATTGGAACTGTAAAACATTGCGCAGGTATGACAGCCCATAGTATGGCTGCCAAGTACGGGAATATTTTATTACTACAACAACTTGCGGATAGAGGTTTGCCTTGCTTAGAAAACCCAGGTGTGGTACATGAATGCTGTAAATCTGAAGTTTTTGACTCACCGTTTGTTATTGCTTTATTAACCGATCATGTAGAAATTGCTGTATTTTTAGTAAAAAATAAATTGGCACACTGCGTCATAAAGATAGGCATGCAAACCAAGGTGCTACCTCCAGTCGAGGCTGTTAGATTATTGGGCGGAGATAATAAACTTGTATTACTTGAAAAAATAGCCCCATATATAAATATAAAGGCTGAAGAAGTAGTACAAGAATTATTACATTCAATATTAAATGGACAAACTGATTTTGCAGAAAAATTAATAGAATTAGGTGCTAATGTTAATCATAACAATGGTGAAATGCTAAAACTATTTGTTACTAATAAACTAATTGATCAAGCTAAATTCTGTATTGAACATGGGGCAGTAGTAACTGAAGAGATAATGCTAGAAGCTCAAAGGGTTGGAGTTGATAAACAAGTTGCAGCTTTTGATTACTCACCACAACATATGTCAACCAAACAAAAAATACAGAAGGTTCTAGAAAAATTTGTAGCAAAATTAAGCGCTATTGAAATTAGTCAATTTATTGCCAAGTCTGCTAAGAATGCTGAAGAAGCAGAAAAACTTGGACATATACATAAGACGGTTCAAACCATGTCTGAGCCTGGTTTAAAAATGCTATGCAAAGTGTATAAAGTAGCGCTGCCGCTGCCTGTAGCGCTATTAAGTGATGCATTTCTACCAGAAGAACAAAAGAGTGGTATAAGTCTTGTTGGCGAAGAGTACAAGGCTGAAGACAATAGTTAATATAACTTTAAAGTATAATGAGATCCTGGGGTCTATCACTAGTCATCCTGGGCTTGACCCCGGATCTAAGACGCTTCGAGGTTGTGGCTGCTTGCAAGGTGGATCCTGAATCGAGTTCAGGATGACTACGGCGGGGGGGCTGGACGACCGTATTCGGCTTACATTAACAGCCATCCCAAACACTCTAGAGTCGCCCCAAACACTCCAGAGCCATCCCCACAGCACTCCAAGTCACCCCAAACACTCCAGAGCCATCCCCAGCACTCAGAGTCACCCCAAACTTGATTTGGGGGGGG
>JAAFHP010000125.1 GCA_013298405.1 Alphaproteobacteria bacterium
ATGAGACTGGAAACCATAATGCAAGACTAATAAATATACCTCGTTAGGGTTATAAAAATATGTTTTTATTCTATTGTCAGTAGTTAACAACTCATCATCTGCAGTTGCATACTGTCCTACACAAAAGAAAATTATCACTAAGCTTAATAATATTCTAGCTACTATCATCATCAACCCTATAACCAGTTACTTGAAAACCCACTGGGTTGACGTCTTTATCGCTTTCTGTCAACTCCATAGGAAGGTACTTAAATTCGACAACTGCAATTTTATTAAATACTTTCATTGCCCCTGCTGTCTCATTTATTGAAAACCTCATTATATATTTGTTATCACTTAGCTTTGACCATGATTTTACCACAAGGTAGGTTGTATTTTTTTGCCCATACTTCACGCTTGGATCCACTGCTTCATTTTTTATATACCCTCTGTAATCCCAGTAAATAGAATTAGAAGATAACAAGCGCACAACCTTTCTAGCTTCAGTGGTAAAGTCGACTGGATTATATGTTTCTCTAGCAATTATATACTTCTTGATAAAATACTGTGCTAGCGCTTCGTTTCCACTAAGTACTGTTGATGATATAGGGTTCACAATTTTTGCGATACCAGTCATATCATCTATCTGAATGACAAATGGATCGAATTTTTTTGTGTTAATTACATAAGCAATTACGCCCACAGATACTATTGACAATACCAGCAAAATTAATAGTAATACGAATAGTAAATTACGTTGAACAGTTATATTTTCATAACGTTCTTCGTACCAATTTCTGAGCTGCTTTGCTTCGTCAGTCCCTTTAATTTCAGGGCTGCTTTGCACTGGTTGCTCAGTGTGCTGGGTGTTCTTGAATTTATCAAGTAATTCGCCTATTTTTTTGATCATTGCTTAAAACAGCTAATTTATATCTACATTAGTTCCTGATATTATGTAGCAGCTGCTATTTTAAAATAAATAAAAAGATATTATTGGAATAAATTGTAATTACTTTTTTTATTACAAGTTGCTTTTAGAGCGCGTCAGTAAGGTTATTTTGTTTAATAGCCACTAATACTTGGTTTTTTTATAATAACAATATGTATGGCATTCGGGCAGGAGTGTTGTATTAAATATTCGAAAGAGAATAAAAAACAATACTAGCTGCGGTAGAAGCGTTTAAACTCTCTACTTTTGATGAAATTGGTATATTCACTAAAAAATCACAAGCCTCAGCAGTTAATTTACGCATACCCTTTTCCTCAGAGCCTATTATTATTGCTGTTTTATCTATGTTACGAATGTCTTTAATGTTATTGTGCCCTTTTTCATCAAGACCGACAATCCAAAATCCTTTGTTCTTTAAAGACTTTATTGCGTTTTGTATATTAGTAATTTTAGCAATTTGTACTAATTCTAGGGATCCAGAAGCTGCCTTTGCAATAGTGGCGGTTTCATCTGGGGCATTATCCTTAGGAAGCAAAATCTTTGTGATGCCAAATGCAGCGGCGCTTCTGATAATTGCCCCTACATTCTGTGGATCTGAAATTTGATCCAAAATCGCCACCCTATCTTGAGTGCTTGTAAAATCCAATTCCTCAATATCATTTTTAAATATAGTAGCTACGTGAGCTAAAATACCCTGATGATTCACATCCCTTCCGATTTTGCTAGTTATAAAATCACTTAAAACTACCTCTGGTTTGTGCGAACTAAGTTGTTTAGATAAATCTTCAGCGCATTTTGCAGTGCAATAAAGTCCATATATTTGTCTTTTTGGATTGCTAAGTGCAGATAGTACAGCATGGGTGCCGTACATAAAATAACCAGCGCTTTTATTCTTGTTTCTGTTCTTAAAGCTCATAATCTGTAAATACAATTTAAGTAAAAATTCACTTGACATAAACTACTATTTATTATAGAAACTTACAACTAATTTGAAAGTGCCATCCTTAAATAGGAGCAAGTAGCCTTACGAGTTGATAGTGTAATTTTCCGCTTGCGTTTAATATCCAGGTAGTTTATTTTGCACTAATCTATCACGGAGGGGTGGCCGAGTGGTCAATGGCAGCAGACTGTAAATCTGCCCGCGTATGCGTTCGAAGGTTCAAATCCTTCTCCCTCCACCACTTAAGTTATTTAAGTGTGGATTAGGCAAGTAATGCGGGTGTAGCTCAATGGTAGAGCCCCAGCCTTCCAAGCTGGCTGCGTGGGTTCGATTCCCATCACCCGCTCCATGTGCTTAAGTGGCGTTTGAGTGGTGGCATTGAGTAGAATTAAAGTGTTAAACATTTGTAAATTGAACTTATTTTAGGAGTTAACTTATGGCAAAGGCAAAGTTTGAGCGTAATAAGCCGCACTGTAACGTAGGAACCATTGGGCACGTTGACCATGGCAAAACATCGTTAACTGCTGCTATTACAAAGGTTTTATCAAAAAAAGGGCAAGCAAAAGAGTCAAAATACGATGAAATTGACGGTGCTCCTGAAGAAAAAGCAAGAGGTATTACAATTTCAACGGCTCACGTTGAGTAC
>JAAFHP010000013.1:0-18841 GCA_013298405.1 Alphaproteobacteria bacterium
TTTAAGTAAGCAGCACATAGCATGATCTTTCTTTTATCCTGTAAGTAACTTTTAGCCATCTCAACCGCTGAGACTGCTGGAGCATAATATGCCGAACCACTCTCAAGTAGAGCAACAATTTCTCCCCCTCCATTTCTAGTGCGATCAACAATAGCATCGATTTTCTCTTTAGTACTCCACCCCATTTTAACTAAATCTGGCACTGGAATACCGCTAATTGTTGAGTATCTAATTAGTGGTACCATACTATCTCCGTGACCACCAAGTACAAAGCTTGTGACATTCTCTACTGAAACCTTAAATTCATCAGCTAAAAAGCAGTTAAACCTTGCCGAATCAAGAACTCCTGCCATACCCACTACTTTATTTGCAGGCAAACCGCTTTCCTTTTGCATAACATATACCATCGCATCAAGAGGATTTGTAATGACAATGACAAAAGCATCTGGTGCATGCTCTTTTATTCCTTGAGCTACTGTTTTAATGACACCAGCATTTATTGCAATCAAATCATCCCTGCTCATACCTGGCTTTCTTGCAATACCCGCAGTGACAATTACTACATCTGCTCCTTTAATATCCGCATAATCTGATGTACCTGATAATTTGCAATCTGAATTATCTATAGTTGCTGCTTGCGCAATATCAAGAGCTTTACCTTGTGCTTTACCAGCAGATAGATCAAATAAAACTACATCCCCCAGTGCCTCTCTTGCGACAATATGCGCTAGAGTCCCACCAATGTTACCACCACCTATTAAAGCTATTTTTGCTTTTTTTGCCATATAATCCTCCCCAAGAATTTGACTTTATGAATTCATATTATTAAAAAAATCAGCATTAGTCTTTGTTTCTTTAAACTTACCTAGCAAGAATTCCATAGCATCAATCGTTCCCATTGGATTTATGATACGCCTTAGAACCCACATCTTTGATAAAATCTCACGTGGTACTAGTAGCTCTTCTTTTCTAGTTCCTGACTTAGTAATATCAATTGCTGGGTAAACTCTCTTGTCAGCAATCTTACGATCAAGAACTATTTCAGCATTACCTGTACCTTTGAATTCTTCAAAAATTACCTCATCCATTCTTGAACCTGTTTCAATCAGGGCTGTTGCAACTATTGTTAATGAACCGCCATTTTCAATGTTACGTGCTGCACCAAAGAATCTTTTCGGTCTTTGAAGCGCATTTGCATCAACACCACCTGTTAACACTTTCCCGGAAGAAGGAACAACAGTATTGTAAGCTCTTGCAAGTCTAGTTATTGAATCTAATAGTATCACAACATCCTTCTTGTGTTCAACTAAACGTTTCGCTTTCTCAATCACCATTTCCGCAAGTTGTACGTGCCTTGCAGCGGGTTCATCAAATGTAGAGCTTACTACTTCTCCTTTGACTGAACGTTGCATATCTGTCACTTCTTCTGGCCTTTCATCAATCAGTAGAACGATAAGATACACTTCTGGATTATTTGTTGTTATTGCGTGAGCAATATTTTGCAGCAATACCGTTTTACCAGTTCTTGGAGGGGCTACAATCAATGCCCTCTGCCCTTTACCCATTGGAGCAACCATTTCTATAGTTCTAGTACTATAATCCTTGTCACCATTTTCGATCTCAAGCATCAGCTTCTCGTCAGGATAAAGAGGAGTTAGATTATCAAAATGGACACGATGATAGGCTTTTTCATTTTCTTCAAAATTCACCTTTGTTACTTTCAGTAGTGCAAAGTATCTCTCTCCTGGCTTTGGCGCCCTAATTTGCCCTTCTACCGTGTCTCCTTTTTTAAGACCAAATCTTCTTATTTGGCTTGGAGAAACATAAATGTCATCCGGTCCTGCTAAATAATTAGCATCTGGAGATCTCAAAAAACCAAACCCATCGGGTAAAATTTCCAAAACTCCTTCCCCAGAAATCTGGCCACCTTGTTCAACGATTTTTTTCAAGATAGCAAAAATTAGCTCTTGCTTTAATAGCGAACTTGAGTTTTCAATACCAAGTGATTCAGCTTCTGCTTGAAGCTCTTCTGGTGATTTTTGCTTAAGTTGCCTTAATGTTACTTTCACGCCATTATCTTCTTTTGTCTCTTGCGACATTTCTTCTTGATGCTGCTCCTCGGCATCTATCATTTCTGGTGTTTTATTATTGTGGTGATGGGTAGATTTATCTGATTTTTTCCTGATTTCTTTTTTTTGTGTGCTCATCAAATTTGTACTAAATTAAAATTAAATTGGATAGTTGTTAATGGAATATTTAACTAGAAAAATGACAACTACTTTGCTATCACAAACTTGTTAAATATGTCAGGGGAAACAGACGAAACGGCGAGTATTAGTACCTTAATTTTCGTCCCTATTTCTGGAATTGGATGGTATCACATTGCTAAAGCATTTGTCAAGGTTATATAAACTATGAAAAGATAATTTTTGTATATTTCATTTGAGCAAAACTTATATAACGAAGTAAAATAAAATTACTATAGTAAATTAGGTAAGTTATATGAGCAAAGCCGTTCTAAGCGATGATGATTTAATGGAAGCAGATAATACTCCCATATATCAATATAATGCTGAACATTTTGGACCTTACATGGAAAATAACTCAATTTTTACAGCAGGAATTACGTGCTCTTGTCATGTTAACGATACTCAAGAATTAATATATTACCCCAGTGAGATATCAAATGAAAAAGCGGTGGAATTACTAGGTATGGAACTATACCAATTAATATTTGAGCTCTCTTAAACAGAATGAGCTATCGTCATTCCCGCACTAAGTCTATTCCAAGACTTACCTCAAGATTTAATGAGCTTTGAAGCTGTAGAGTTTTAGATAGATGCTACACCCAAATAGCAACATCCACTACCTTATTTATGGACCCCAAATCAAGTTTGGGGTGACTGAAGTATGCTCATCTTGGGAGGAAAGTCATCCTGAATTTAATTCAGGATCCACCTTAACTCTACAAACTCATGGCCTTTTGGATCCCTGGTCGAGCCCGGGATGACTTGAAAGATGAATGCCTGGGATGACTTGAAAGAGTGCCTGTGGAGACTATAAAGAACTCCCGGGGAGACTAATGTGTTGATGACTTTTTCCTCAATATTACTAGTGCTTACAATGAACTGAGTGCACATGATGATGATCACTGGCCATGTATTTTTGCATTTTTTTAAGCAGAGTATCTCTTTTTAATTTTGATATATAATCAAGGTATACTTTTCCATTCAGATAATCCACTTCATGTTGAATTACTGAAGCAAAGAATCCGCTTGCTTCCAGTTCTTGCTTATTCCCATCGTAATCCAGATAACGCAATTTTATAGAACTGGGACGCGTCACTTTAGCTTCAATGCCTGGAAAACATACCGAACCTTCAGTAAAAGTGTGTTGTTCTTTTGAAAACCAAGTAATTTCAGGATTGATACATTTATATGGTCTGCTAATTCCATTTTCTTGTAAATCCATTACAATTATTCTTTTTAGAACTCCAACCATGTTGGCACCAAGGCCTCTTGCATGCTCGAAATACATCGTATTTAACATCTTGTCAACCAAAACTCTTACATCATTATCAACTACTTCTACTGGCTCGGCGATTTTCTTAAAAATAGCATTTGGTGCATATACCAGAGGAAAAACTTCCATATCTAAAATCAAATTAATTAGTGTCGGGAACAATATACATTTTTTGGAATATATTATCTAGATATAAATCAGTTAATCAAAAATGACTTATAGCAATTTAATGCCACTTGCCTAGCCTTATCATGATCAACAATTGGTTTTACATAATCGATTGCAAATGAGTATTTCCAAGGAGTATGTATTATATTATCAGGCAGGTGAGCAATCTCAGGAATCCACTTTCTTACATATTCACCTTTTGGGTCAAATTTTTGCCCCTGTAGTATTGGATTAAAAATTCTGTAATATGGTGCTGCATCAGCACCACATCCTGCTACCCACTGCCAAGAAGCACTATTGTTTGCAAAATCAGCATCAAATAGTGTGTCTAGAAACCACATAGCCCCATAATGCCAATGAATAAGTAAGTGCTTTGTTAAGAAAGAGGCAACAACCATCCTAACTCTATTATGCATCCAACCACTACTCCTCAACTCTCTCATACCAGCATCAACTATGGGATATCCAGTATTTCCTTTTTTCCACGCATCAAATTTTTTCTGATCAAAAATCCATGGAAATTTAATAAATTTTTTATTTATTGGTTCAAGATCCATTTTTGGATAATGATACAACAGACTATATGAAAACTCTCTCCATCCAAGTTCAGCTAAATATTTTTCTATATTCGCGTTGTAACCTTTCCTATCAGCTAAATCATGCACTGCATACCAGATTTGATTTGGACTAATTTCACCAAAATGCAGGTGTGGAGATAACTTAGAGGTACCATTGTCTGCTGGAAAATCTCTTGCTAAGGAATATGAATCAATTACATTAGTAGTAAATGCATTTAACTTAAGTTTTGCAGATGCTTCTCCAGGACTCCAGGAACGTTCAAAATTCGCTGCCCAATTTGGTAAATACGGAGTCAGTTTCCAATCGTCTATATCGTCTGATTTAATCTGTAAACTTTGTTGCGCAGGTACTTTAGGAATTACAAATACCTTCCTAGGCTCTTTTGTAAGACAATACCGCCAATACGGTGTAAATACTTTGTAATTTTCTCCAGTGTTATTTTTTATTTCCCATGGTTCAAATAATAGTGATCCATTAAAAGTTTTTACTTCAATTTCTCGTTTAATAAAATAATCCTTTATTGATGCATCCCTTGCAATCGAATCTGGTTCATACAATCTGTTCCACACTAAGAACTTTGCCCCGGATAATTTTATGACTTCATTCAGTATATCTTTTGGATTTCCCGTTCTAAGAACCAGATCTAATGAGTAATTTTTTAAACTTGTTTTTAAGGATAATAAACTACGATGTAACCACCACTTTTGTGCAGAACCAATTAGTTTATCAGATAGATTAGTATCCCAAATATAAAGAGGAATTAGATGCAGATTCAAACTAGCAGCATATGACAACGCCGGATTATCTTCGAGCCTTAGATCGTTTCTAAACCATATGATGACTGCTGTTTGCACTTTTTATCTAGCAAGAGACTGATCTTTATTTTGCTCTTGTTCCCGTGCTCTTACAACATGTTGAACCACTTTTGCTTCTCCATCTACATTATGCTGATATTTCGCGCCATGCATAGCCAGTGTATGCCCCGCATTCTCAACTTTTTGTTGATCGTCTTGTGAAAATCGATTCATTACTTGTTCAGTAATATTTACTAAGAAAGCCCAAGAAAGCTCTATCTTTTCTTGCAAATTAAGTTTTTTATCCTCATCACCCTTGTGCCTTTTTTGATCATAAAGCGCCTGAGAAGCCGGATCAACAACAAGTGTACGAACGATCTTCGGCTCTCCTGAACGAAGTTTTCTTAGGATTATATAACCTCCTATGGCACACGCTAAGATAAGTATGTAATTAATATATGAGGACATAATTTTTAACCTTACTAAGTTAGTACAGTCAAAATATTAAGCCTAATTAGCTACTTTGCATAGCAAAATAGCTAATTAGGTAGGTAAATAAAATTAGTTAAAATATTTTCGTTCTTTGATTTCCACAGGTGAATTAGATTCTGGACTTTTATTTTTCCATTTCTTATTTTCTCTTTTTTCAGGCTTGTCCTTTTTTGGCTCAGTCTTTGGTTCACTCGGTTCTGCTGTTACTTCTTTATCAGCATTTTTGATTGTTAATTTTGCTTTTCCGCGATCATAACCTATCAATTTAACCTTTACTTTTTGTCCTTCACTAAGAGCACTAGCAACAGATTCTATTCTCTCATTAGCTATCTCACTAATATGAACAAATCCATCTCTATTACCTAGGTAATTTACAAAAGCCCCAGCATCTAGGATCTTAACAACTGTACCTTCAAAAACATCGCCTATTTGTGGGTCAATAGCGATTTCTTTCACTTTCTTAACCGCAGCTTCTAATTTATCTCTTCCAACTGCAGCGACTGACACTTGGCCTTCATCAGTGATATCAATCTTTGCACCCGTAGTATCACAAATTTCCCGAATAACTTTACCACCAGCGCCGATTACTTCTCTTATTTTATCTTTTGGAATTGTAAATGACTCGACGATCGGTGCATTATCACTAATAGAAGAATTAGTAGATATAGCTTTGGACATTTTATCAAGTATGTGCACTCTCCCAGACTTGGCTTGTCTTAGTGCTTGCTCCATAATGTCAAAAGTAATCCCGGCAACTTTAATGTCCATCTGAAGAGCTGTCACACCGTCTCTGCTCCCAGCAACTTTAAAATCCATATCACCAAGATGATCTTCATCAGCAATAATGTCTGACAGTACCACAAACTTATCTCCTTCTTTAATAAGCCCCATTGCTATTCCAGAAATAGCAGACTTTAGTGGAACTCCTGCATCCATCATCGACATTGAACTACCACAAACAGTTGCCATTGATGATGATCCATTTGATTCTGAAATCTCGGATACTACTCTTATTGTATACGGAAATTCGGACTTAGCAGGAATCGCTCTTTTAAGCGCTCTCCAAGCAAGCTTCCCATGACCAATCTCTCTTCTGCTTGGTGCGCGAAGAGGTAATGCTTCTCCGACAGAGTAAGGAGGAAAAAGGTAATTAAGTAAGAAATTTTCTTTATACTCTCCTTCTATACCATCCATTATCTGTTCATCTTGTCCAGTACCCAGAGTTGCTGTTACAATCGCTTGTGTTTCACCCCTAGTAAATAAAGCTGAACCATGCGCACCAGGAAATAGTGACACTTCAGACTCTATTGATCTAATTTCATCAAGTGCTCTTCCATCAATTCTTACTTTCTTCTCGAGAGTCTCTGTTCTTAAAACATCAGACTTAACTTCGGACAAAGCAAAATCTACTTGCATGGCACTAAATGATTCGTCTGCAGTAAACTTCTCAAGCATTCTTTGCTTTATAGCGTCAATAGCAGCATACCTGTCTTGCTTGGCTTTCATTGCAAAAGCACTTTTAATTTCTTCTTTACTTTCTTTAGCAATTGCTTCCTTTAAGGATACAGGAAATAGATCTTTCGTCTCCCATGCTGGTTTTCCTACCGCTGCTTTAAGTTCTTCAATAAGTTTTATCACGGGTACGAGTGATTTGTGACCGAATTTTACTGCTTCCAGCATTATCTCTTCTGTTAAGAAATCAGCTTCTGACTCCACCATCATCACTGAGTCTTTAGTCCCGGCAACAATTAGATCAAGTTTGCTATTTTTTAATTGCTCAAAGTTTGGATTTAAAATAAATTTATCATCAATAAAACCAACTCTACTTGCTGCCACTATCTCTTGATATGGAACACCTGAAATCGCAAGCGCAGCTGAGGCACCAATCAACGCTAGAATATCAGGGTTATGGGCAGGGTCAAAAGAATGCACTGTACATAATATTTGTGTTTCATTAAAAAACCCTGAGTGAAACAGCGGTCTAATTGGTCTATCGATTAACCTAGAGACAAGTACTTCCTTTTCTGATCCCTTACCTTCGCGCTTAAAAAAGCCCCCAGGAATCCTTCCAACAGCATGCAATTTTTCTTGATAATTAACAGTTAGAGGGAAAAAACTCATTCCTTCGTTAACTGACTTTGCTGTCACCGTAGTACACTGAACAATTGTATCACCCATTCTAACCATCACTGCTCCATCAGCTTGACGAGCAATCTTACCCGTTGAAAGCTCTAAGCTAGTACCATTCCATTCTATTTGTTTCTTTAATTCATTAAACATCTATCATTCCTAAATTATATTAATTTTGTTTTTATCATCTTAATTTGTTAAAACTCAAGGCAGCAAAATATAGCCCATTATTTGTCGCAAGAGACTATAGCAGCACAACAATAAAAAAGAAATGATAAAAGTTGATTGATTACGTTAATAAAAATCTAAATCAATACAAATCAGATTATTTATTTTACCTGTAGATCACAAAAGTCTTGAATTAACTCTCTTCCACTAATCCTAGATATGAGTAGCAATCCCAAGGCAAAAACTAGTCATCATTGAATTTTATTTGCATGGTCTATAAATCTGATGAGATCATAAATTATTCTGTTTAACACCTTGCCATCGATTAATTTGTCTAGTGTCAATAGAAAATAAATCCAAAATTCTTGAATTTGAGTGTATTATTAGATCTTCAATTGACTGTGGCCTACTATAAAATGCAGGCACTGCAGGACAAATAGAAACACCATTTTGCGCCAGCTTGTGCATGTTTTCAAGATGTATAGCTGTTAACGGAGTTTCTCTAACCATTAGAGCTAAGGGTTTTCTTTCTTTCATGATTACCCCAGCTGCTCTGATTATTAAATTTTCTTCATAACCACAAGCAATTGCTGAAAGTGTCTTCATGCTACACGGCACAATGATCATTCCGTCAATTTCAAAAGAGCCGCTTGATATTCTTGCCCCAATTTCCTCTTGCAAATAATTATAATCCGCAAGATTTATTACGTCTTTTAATTTATAATCTGTTTCGGTTTTAACAGTTAAAAAAGCAGATTTAGAAATAATCAAATGTGTTTCTACTTCTAATGCTTTAAGCATTTGCAGCATTTTGATACCGTAAATAGCACCACTAGCACCAGTTATTGCAATAATAAGCTTCTTATTATGTTTTGAATTCATATTATTATTTTAGTATTTTTCATGCAATCTATAAGATTTGGAAACTAAACCTTGGTGTTTTTGGTCACCAATAAATATTCTACTAATAATCGGAATTGACCCTATTACAGACCCAACTCCGTATAACTTAGGATTAACATGTCCATTTATATCCATCATTTTACTATTTGTATCAATAACCCCTTTTAATGAAAAATCAAAATATGGCCCGCTAGCATAACTATCTTCTACTGACAACACTCCATTTCTGAAGCTAAAATTTCCTGACATTTTCTGGAACGCTATATCACTTTTTCCAGTCATTAAATCTAATAATCCTGGCAATGAAATAAGTGAAACTAGTCGTGTGAGCACTTTTGCATTATGAAGCACGAATCTGTCAAATACAAAATTACCTTGATGAATTGGAATTATATAGCCTGGTTTTACTTCCTTTCTACTAGTGATCATGTCTAAGGTCAAATTTCCTGCTCTCATTGAATTATACATATCAAGACCTCTTAAAAGCGCGCCAGCATTAGTACATTTTATGCTCCATTTTTCCTGATTATCATTTGCTTTCAGGTCAACGTTTACTGATCTTGATCCAATATTAGAGCTAAGATTACCTTTAAAACACCTGATATGATCACACTCAAACTCTCCAATCATATTGGTAAGCCATATGTCATCTTTCAATTTTACTTTTTCAACATTGAACTTTAATTTAGTAGCACCACCGTCTCTTTCTTTTTCAAGAAAATGGAGCATATTAGCTTCTGATAGATCTAAAACTTTACCTTTTATTTGAGCATCGAATAATTTAGCATTCATAATGATTTTAGCACTAAGCCTAGTTTCTTTACTTTTAATTTCATGTATATTTACTACTGCTCTATCTTTGTCAATATCTACCTTTCCAGAAGTTTTAATACCACTATTACTATTAACCGAGAAACTCACTTCTCCTTTTGTTGGTGAAGCGAATTCTCCATTAACTATGAGATGCGATGGATCATTACTTTTCTTTCTTATGCCAAGCTTATCAAAATACAAATCTAAGCTACTTATATCAGTATCAACAATAATTTGACCTTTTGAATTCTTATTTAAATAGGTAAAGTCTATAGTTGACTTACCTCCGAGTAATGTTAAAAAGGCTAATTTTTTTGTTTTGTTTCTGCCTAAATTAATATCGGTCTTTATGTCAAGCTTATGAGAAAATTCTGTTTCATTATCAAAATTCATTAAAAAGGATAATTCACTATCAAAATTATTTATTTTACCATCGCCTTCTAACTTTAATTTATCACCAGTATATTGACCAGATAATTTCCCCTTTGTCCATTTCACATAATTTTCAAAAATTGGTAAAGAAACATTTTCAATTTTCGCTGATATATTGTAAATATCTTTTGTCCCTGGCTTCAATGGAATCTTAATTAAAACGTCAGCTTCAACATCGCCTTTAACTTTACGCAAATCAATCTTTGCCTCTTTTAAAATATCGTGTTTAGATTGATGAATAAAATCTGTTAAACTGCTTGCTGGACCGTACCCCTTAGCAACTACTTCTAAAATTGAATTATCTCTTCCAACCCAATCCAAATTAATACTGCCTTGCAATTCTATTTCAGAAGAAAAGGCTTTATTGATTACAAACTCTATCTTGGGCGCAAGTATGTTGATGTCTAAATCCACCTTGCTAAGCATCGGGAATTGAGAATTATAACTAAAATACAAATCATCAATTTTTACCTGACCAACTATGCTGTCTTTAGTCATAGTTTCTTTTTCTAAGTCTATAAACAATTCAGCTTCACTGATGTGCCCTTCTTGTATAAATTCTTGAAAAAAATCAATTAAAGGATTATCTGGCATGAATTTATCAAAAATCATGTAGGAAATTAGTGGTACATTCTTAGCATCGATTTTTAATTTTTGCCCAGTATCTTCATTTCTGATACTTAAATAACTTTTCCTTCCATCAAATTGTAAATTAATTTGATATCTATTAACACCATTAATGACTTCGTTCTTGAAATGCATTGTTCCTTTATTATCCCCGTTACTATAAAGAGATTTAGGCGCACCAGGGAATTCTACTTTATCAAAGAAAAATTCTGAAAATGCTAATCCCCATAGTTGATTAGTTATCAATTTACCATAAAACTCAGAGGTAATGATTGATTCCTTATCATTATTTTCAACAATCATTTTTGTAGGATTTGCTGCTATTGTCAAACCATCTAGAGAAAAATCAAAATCGAGTTTTAAGTTCTCAATTTTTGTAATACTATTACTTTTCTTGATTATCAATTGCTGCGAGGTCAATATCGCATCTTTAAATTCAAAATCTTTAAATTCTACTTTGAACCTATATTCCAAGAATTTCTGCACTACTCCATTTAGCTGGCCATAATATACCAAGGCTAACAACATAATGCATATTGCTATTGGAATTATTACAAATGCAGATATTTTGGCAAAAAGTTTCATTTAAAAAATTTTTATGTATAATCCTAGTCGAAGATGATAATTATAATATGGATTAATCATTTTGGCTAATAAAGCCTTATGTTGATACACTTATATTTGTCTTTAGGTTATAAGTATTCGCCATACTATTTATAAATAAAATATATATGAAATTAGCATTTATTGGTACTGGTTACGTTGGCCTGGTATCTGGGGTAATGATGAGTCATTTAGGGCATCATGTGATTTGTATTGACGTGGATAAGACGAAGATTAATCTGCTCAAGGAACACAAATCACCAATTTTTGAACCAAATCTTGAGAATTACTTGCTAGATTGCAGCAATCAAGGTCGTATAGAATTTATTCATGGATATGACAATAAGCTCTCAGAAGTCGATTGTGTATTTATCACAGTGGGTACGCCTAGTATGGAAGATGGTGGCGCTGATCTTTCATATATATACGAAGCAGCAAATGCAGTGGCACAACATATTCGTCCAGAGTGCGTAGTAGTGATAAAATCAACTGTTCCACCTGGCACTTGTAAATCTGTACAAAATTTGCTGATTAACAATGGTTTTAAGAATTCTGTTGTTTCAAACCCAGAATTTTTAAGAGAAGGCTCTGCTATTAGTGACTTCTTAAATCCTGATAGAATAGTAGTGGGAACCAGTGATCAACATTCTACATTAATCATGGAGCAAGTATATTTACCATTAATAAACCAAGGTATTAGGCTAGTTTTAACTGACCTAATTACTTCCGAATTAATTAAGTATGCCTCAAATAGTTTTTTGGCAGCGAAAATAGCTTTTATAAACGAAATGGCTGATTTGTGTGAAATTGTAGGCGCTGATGTAGAAGTGCTATCTCAAGCCGTCGGACTGGATAAAAGAATTGGCACTAGTTTTTTAAAAGCAGGACCAGGGTTTGGTGGCTCGTGTTTTCCAAAAGATATTTTGGCACTACAAAAGTTAACCATGGCTAGCAAAGGGCAATTTTTACTTTTGGATGCATTAATTACCGCTAATCAAACAAGAGCAGATAAAATGGTGCAAAAAATTAAAGCTGCTTTGTCAGATAATCTCAAAAATAAAACAATTGCAATTTTAGGTCTAACTTATAAAGCTGGGACAGATGACTTAAGAAGTAGTCCCTCAATTCCTATCATAGAAGGGCTAAGAAAAGAAGGGGCAAAGATAGTAGCATACGACCCAAAAGCTCTAAGTAATGTTCCTAAGTATTTTGGCGCTCTTGATTGTAGGAATTCTGAAATAGAAGCCATCTCTGGTGCAGATGCTTTAGTCATAATTACAGAATGGCCTGAATTTAAATACCTTGATTTACTAGCTGCAAAAAAAGTGATGAGGGGTAATGTCATTGTAGATTTACGAAATATTTTAAACCAGGAGCAAGTTATATCTAATGGATTTGAATATCATTCTATTGGCCGTAAGAAACTAATTTCTAAAAAAACAGAGTAATTTTAGTATTATATGCACAATTCTTTTATCCACTTCAGAACACAAAGTACTTTTTCTCTGCTTGAAAGTACTTTGAAAATTGACAATATAATCGAACTAGCTAAAGCAAATAGTATGTTTGCCATTTGTTTAGCTGATAGAAAGAACTTATTTGCTTTATTAGAATTTGCTCTTAGTGCAGCTGAATCAAATATCAAACCTATTCATGGATCTATTGTTAATATATCTTTTAATAATAAAGGTAAAAAGGATTTTGCTGAAATTTTGCTGATAGCCAAAAATGAAATTGGCTACTTAAATTTACTGAAACTAGTTAGCTTTTTATACACAAAAAATGATAGGTCAATTTGTGAACATATAACTTTTGAAGATTTAGAAGCGTATAATGATGGATTGGTAGTACTATCAGGCTATGCTGATGGGGTGATCGGCAAATTTCTTCTTCAAAACTCATATGACTCTGCTATTTATGCGGCCAAGAAATTTCAAGCTGTTTTTGGTAATAGATTTTACTTTGAAATCATGCGCCATGGATATCCTGAGGAAAAGGCAATTGAATTAGATTACCTAGCAATAGCAAATAAACTATCTATACCGCTAATTGCTACTAATAAAGTATTGTTTAGTGATATATCAATGCATGACGCACATGATGTTTTGATGTGTATATCACAATCCGTAGTCAGAGATGAGCAAAATCGCAAAAGAGTAAGTAATCAAAGTTACTTCAAATCATATGACGAAATGTCTAAGTTGTTTTTTGACTTACCTGAAGCGATAGAAAATACTGTTTATCTAGCACAAAGATGCAGTGTTATGGCTCATAGTAGACCGCCTTGTTTACCAAATTTTACAGATGAGAGTGTATCTGAAGAACAAATCTTAAGATCACAAGCTGCAAGCGGTCTAGAATTACGATTAAAACAAAAATTTAAAAAAGAAGATTCCACTCAAGAAGAGCAACAAACCGTTACTCTACAATATCAAGAACGAATAAACTATGAACTTGATATAATTTGTAAAATGAATTTTTCTGGGTATTTTTTAATCGTCTCTGATTTCATAAAATGGAGCAAAATACAGGGAATTGCAGTTGGACCAGGAAGAGGATCGGGTGTTGGGTCAGTAGTCGCCTGGTCTTTAGAAATTACTGATCTTGACCCAATTAAATTTAACTTGCTATTTGAAAGGTTTTTGAACCCAGAAAGAGTTTCGATGCCAGACTTTGATATAGATTTCTGCCAAGAAAGAAGAGAGGAAGTGATATCATATGTTAGGTCAAAATATGGTAGTGATAGAGTTGGACAGATTATCACCTTTGGTAAAATGCAAGCTAAAGCAGTGATAAAGGACGTTTCAAGAGTGCTAGGATTAAATTATTCAACTGCCGATTACTTAACTGAACTCGTGCCATTTAATGCCGTTAACCCAGTTACACTAGGACAAGCAATTGAAGAAATAGCAGAGTTAAAGCAAGCATATGCAAGCAAGGGACTTTACAATATTGATGGAGATAATGAATTAATTGCTCAGGTATTATCTACATCGCTTACCTTAGAAGGGGTTCATAGGCATGCCTCCACTCATGCCGCTGGGATAGTAATTGCAAATGACGACCTTGTAAAACTAGTTCCAATATATAGGGACACGTCATCAGATATGCTAATCGTACAATATTCAATGAAATATTGTGAATTATCAGGGTTGGTTAAATTTGACTTCCTTGGCCTACAAACATTGACAGTAATTACTAAAACCCTAGAGCTGCTGGATAAAAGAGGGATCTCCATAAGTATTGATGATTTGACTTATGACGACAAGATAACTTATGAAATGCTATCTAAAGGAATAAGTACTGGAGTATTCCAGTTTGAAAGCACCGGAATGAAAAACGCACTTAGAAAACTTAGACCTGACAATATTAATGATATAATTGCACTTGGTGCCCTTTATAGGCCAGGACCAATGGATAATATTCCTACATTTATCGCCTGCAAGCACGGAGAAATTGAAGTAGATTATCTTCATCCAATTCTTGAACCAGCATTAAAAGATACTTATGGAGTGATAATCTATCAAGAGCAAGTAATGGAAATCGCCAGGGTTCTTGCTGGTTATAGCCTAGGTGCCGCAGATCTTCTTAGAAGGGCTATGGGCAAGAAGGTAAAAAGTGAAATGGATGCACAAGAAGAAATATTTGTTAATGGTGCAATAAAAAATAATATTCCCCCTAATCAGGCAAAATCAATATTTGCAACGGTTGCTAAATTTGCAGGATATGGCTTTAACCAAGCTCATGCTTCAGCTTATGGAGTAATTTCATATCAAACTGCATATTTAAAAGCAAACTTTCCCGTAGAGTTTTTAGTAGCATCAATGAACCTTGATATTTTAAGCAGCGATAAGATTTCAACTTTTTTGCAAGAAGCTAAAATTTTTAATATTGACATTATTCTTCCTGACATTAATCAATCTGATGGCCTTTTTGGAACAAAATATGACAAGGATAAAAGATCAATAATTTTTGCCCTTGGAGCAATAAAGAATGTTACATCTAGCTTCGGCTCTGTAGTAAAAACCGAAAGACAAAAAAGTGGATCATTTAAATCAATTATTGATTTTGTTCAAAGAATAGAGCCAAAACATTTAAACCGAAGACTTCTAGAGAACATAATTAAGGTTGGGTGTTTTGATAAACTGCACCCAAATAGAAATAGCCTTATTCAAAGCATTCCTTTAATTCTCTCTTATAATCTATCGTACCATCAAGAACAGCAATCTCAGCAATTTAGTCTTATATCTGTTAAAACATCGAGCCCAAATTTACTTAAAGAGGTTAGCAATTTTACTGAACCTGAACTTGCTATGCTAGAATTTGAAGTACTTGGTTTATTTTTGCAGAATCATCCACTTTCAAACTGCGCTAGATCGCTTGTTGATTGCGGAGTAAAAAACTCTAATTTTGTTAAGAATGAACTTTCAGAAGGAAATTTCCAGTATAAACTTGCAGGAGTGATAGTAAAAAAGGACACTAGAATGTCTCAAAAGGGTCGCTTTGTAACACTTACCCTGTCTGACGTTGACGGCATTTTTGAAGTGACAATTTTTAACGAAGATATCCTTAAAAATAATTCTAACTTAATTAACATTAAGGAGAAAATAGTGATAAGTTGTGATGTATTTAAGGACAAAGGTGGAATGCGTCTTACTGCAGTAAATATTTACTCCTTAGAATCTTTGTTACTAGATAATAAGCACAACATCAGCTTGTTTGCCCAAAATTCTGATGATATAAATTCTATCTTACAAATACTAAACTCAAGTATGAGTGATAAAAGTAATAGCATTATTACGTTGTACGTAAAAACGGAAGGTAATTTTATGGCAAAAATTAATCTTCCTGAGAACTTTCACTTAGGTGACAATGAACTTGTGAGATTACTTGAGTATTCTTAAATTCATAGTGTTTTGGTCTAGATTATACGCGATGTAGTCATCAACTATGTTTATTAAGGAAAGAATTCAATCCTGAAACCCACAGTCGTCATCCTGGGCTTGATCCAGGATCCACATTAAAATCGCTATAACCTTGTGATACTTTGGATCCCGGGTCGAGCCCGGAATGACTAGTGATAAGCTCATGTCATCCTGAACCGTCCCTATTCATGCGGCACTGCAGCATCCACTACTTATTTATGGACCCCAAATCAAGTTTGGGGTGACTCTGGAGTGTTTGGGATGCGGTTAATGACGCCATGGATGATGGAATAGGTTCGTCCCAGACCTCCACCCCACCCAGCCCTAGTCATGCTGCACTTGATGCAGCATCCATCTTGTAAATTGCTGTTACCAAGTGTACTCATGGCTCCTGCATCAAGTGCAGGATGACTATCAAGTGCAGCGTGACCAAGAAAGTAATCACTGTCAACTAACAGGATGACTAGTATTTATCCCTAAAAAATCTATATATATTTTGTGCTATTTCTTTGCTGATACCGTGAACTTTTTGTAAATCAGAAACTGTTGCATCAGCAATAGCCTTAACTGATCCAAAGTAATTTAATAAGGACTTCTTTCGTAATGCCCCTATATAAGAAATTTGATCCAATGACGTTACTTTAATGGCTTTTGAACGCTTTTTTCTATGATTAGTAATGGCAAAATTATGTACTTCATCTCGAAGAATTTGTAAATACTTCATCACATCATCATTTTTATCCATTGTAAAAGCTTTCCTATTTGGCATATGAAAAAACTCTCTTCCACTATTTCGATCCTTGCCTTTTGACATACACACAAATGGAATAATTATATTTGCATTATTTAATACTTCAGATACCACACCCATATGACCTTTACCTCCGTCAATGATCATCAGATCAGGTTTATTCTGCAGATTGTTCTTAAGCCGATTGATACGGCGCACCATTACTTCTTTTAGCATTGCATAATCATTGCCAATATTTCCTGACTCTTTAATATTAAACAGTCTATACTCACTCTTTATAAAACCATCTACCCCAGACACCACCATTGCCCCGACAGGAAACTCGCCTTGTATATGACTATTATCATAAACTTCAATACGTGAAGGCAAATCTGATAGACCAAAAATTTCTTTAATTTTAGTGAGAGCGTTGCGGTTTTTTGTAAAATTAATCAAATTCTTCTCAAGAGTTAATTGCGCATTTTGAGTAAGATTATCTAGAATCCTTTTTTTAGACTTTGCTTTAGGGCAGACAATTTTCACTTTTTTATTATATAAGCTACCTAAAGCAGTCGTGTAAATTTCCTGATCTTGAATTTCATGGCTAATATATATGCTTAGTGGAGGAATCTTATTCTGATAATATTGTATGATAAAATTTCCAAGAACATCTTGTATTGATGTATCTTCATCAGTATGAGAAGGGAAATAAGAACTGCTACCGCATGCCTGAAAATTCCGATAAAGAAATATTTGAATACAGAATACCCCTTTATCAAAAACAATAGCAATAAAATCAGCATTTTCTATATCAACAGAATGCTGCGACCGTAATTGAACATAACTAATTGCTTTGATACGATCCCGAACTTCAGCCGCTTTTTCATAATTCAATTCCTTGCTATACTGCTCCATTTCAAAAGTGAGCATATTTTGTAATTCTATATTGTTACCTGTTAAAAAGGCAGTTACTTGCTCAACTAATTTGTCGTAATGCTCCTTTGAGATTTTGCTCACGCACGGAGCACAACATCTCTTGATTTGATATTGTATACATGGACGAACTCTAGTACTGAAATAATTGTCTGAACATGATCGCAGCCGAAAAATTTTTTGCAATTCTAATAAAGTAGTTTCGACATAAGCCGCTGAAGCAAATGGGCCAAAGAATTTTCCATTTTCAAAACTTCTGCCTCTAAACTTGAGTAATTGTGGATAATCATGGTCAGTCCTGAGTTTGATATAAGGAAAAGATTTATCATCTTTGAGTAATATATTAAATTTTGGCTTGAATTTCTTTATTAATTGGCCCTCTAGCAACAACGCTTCCGATTCAGTTTCTGTTACATAAAACTCTACCCGACTAGCCATTTCAACCATCAACTTATTCTTTCCAGTAAGGATTTGTGTATATTGAAATAAGCGATTTTTGAGATTTTTTGCCTTACCTATATAAATCACTTCATCAGAAGAGTTGAACATACTGTATACACCTGGCAACTCAGGCGTGGAAACTAGATTGGATTTGATTAAATCTTTGCCTAACACAATATTATTTCTGGTTTATTTGCGGGACTATTATAAATGAGCAGAATTAAACATGGAAACAAAATTGAAATACTCTTGACAAGTAAATTGGATTGAACTTATTTTCATCTATTAGTTACCAATTTCCTCTAATTAGTACCATTATGTCTAAGTATGCTCTTAAAAAATTTATTCCTATTGTTGTAGGACTTGCTCTCGTACCAGCAACTTATTTTACTTATCATGGGTATGTACAATCAACTGCAGCATCCAATTTTGAACTTGCAGCAACTAGATTAGGTTTTGTTGGTTATAAAAAAGTAGATCGGGATATAAGCGTAGCAATACATCAAGAAGCACTGCTGAAACAGCTTCAAGTTGCAGGAGACTTTCAACCAGGTCAGCTCTGGCACAGTATTAATCGGCTT
>JAAFHP010000013.1:18851-22243 GCA_013298405.1 Alphaproteobacteria bacterium
TTTCAAAGACCCAGTGGCAGTCTTTAGAGATATATATCCTGCTGTTAAAAAATCTAAGGCTGATCAGCCTGATCCAAGCAAATTTAGTGCTAAAATATTGCGCAAAAATTTAGGAAAAGGAAACTTACTGGATGAAAAAGATCTTAGGGATCTTATTTTGGATATGTCTCAAAATGCTTTTGGTCGTGCAGCCGGTCAAGAACTTAATGAATTGTCTTCCAAAGCGTGGATGAGTAAGTATCAAAAGGAATATTTAGCAAACGCTGCTACTTTACGTTTAATTGATCGCGAAACTCCTGAACATCCGCTCTATGATTTTGGCTGGATTGCAGGAGCATCACGTCCAGGGGTATTAGCTCGTGTTATAGACTATCGCAATGTGCTGGAGAAATATAATATAAAAATTATCGGTGGCACATCAGTTTTAGCTGGAGCAAGACCTTTATGGGCTAATATTGATGGAATCAATCCTTATTTGCTTAAGACACTAATTAGCGCTTATAAAGCCAGAACTGATCTAGATAGTTTAGATATCTCACTTCCTGTAGGGGAGGACCAAGTTCGCATAGAAGAAGGTCAGGAATATATGCTATCACTAGCTGCCGCAAGTAAAATCAGACTAAATTCATTATCTCCATTTATCCAATACAAAACAAAAGAGGCAAGTCCTAGTGGATATTTCCCTGGCAGAGTATATCCAAATTATGCCGAAGGAGAAATGCGTAAACTAACTGAAACCCTAATGTCACAAGATATAGTCAACACATATCTTATAGATCAAGACGCTTCCGTCACTGTAGTAGATACTTTAGCTCAGCAACATCAACGACCAACTACAACAACTACAGCACGTGATGCTGCTAAAGATATAGCCCAGCGTATTGTTTCTGGTGAGTATGGAAGCAAAAAGCAGTTTGTAATTATATTTCAAACCAATAATCCATACATTGAACGCCAAACCATTGCAGCTCAAAGGGAAGCCAGCAAAATATTCAAGGAATTTAAACTAGATGAGAAAGGATATACTGTAAAAGTTGAAGGCGTTGGATTTAAATGCAAACAAGATGTTGCAACCATTCACTCTGAATTGGCTGCATTAGTTGCCGAAAAATATAAAAGCGCAGCCGAGGCTCAGGCAGAAATAGGAGTAACCCCAAAACGGAAATTTGAATCTTTGCTTTATCAAACTCGTGATAATTCTGCTTCCGTGCCACCTGTACCAGATATATCAGACGTTAATTTATCTGGAAGTGTTATGCAAGATTTCTTTGACCAGTTTCTGGAATGATCAGGTCTCATATCCAATTCAACTAGGACCATATATTTTTCATTTTTGAAAAGAAACTATCACTTGATCCTGTTTGTTTATTGTCTCCCAGTTCTTTATCAAGTTCCTGCAATAATTCTTTCTGCTTTTTTGATAAATTCCTTGGCGTATGCACAAAGGCATGCACGAACAAGTCACCTCGTTCAGTTGACCTGACTTTAGACATTCCTTTACCTTTTAATTTAAGCCTATCACCGGTTTGAGTGCCTTCTGGCACTTTAAGCATTACCCTGCCACCATCTATTGTCGTGATTTCTATTTCCCCTCCAAGAGCAGCGCGTGTCACACTTAAATCTAACTTGCAGTGAAGATTACTGTTTTCTACTTTAAATATATCATGGGGCTTGACGCTTATAAAAACGTATAAATCACCAACTGAACCACCTCTAAAACCAGCCTCTCCTTCTCCTGCTATTCTTATTCTCACCCCATCTTCAACGCCTGCTGGAACATTGACTATAAGATTTTTGTGTTTTGAAGTACGACCTGAGCCATGACACGTAGCACAAGGGTTTTTGATTACCTGCCCTTGTCCACCACATTTACTACATGTTTGTTCAATAGCAAAAAATCCCTGTTGCATTCTGATGGTACCATTGCCACCACATAGAGAACAGGTAGAATTTTCATTCGGCTCTTTAGTACCTTTTCCATCGCAAGGCGAGCATTTTGCTTCAGTACTATAGCTAATATTTTTATCTATACCTGCAAAAGCTTCTTCCAAAGTTATAGTTAAATTATATTTAAGATCAGATCCTCTCACCTGGCTTGAGCGTTGTCTTGCGCCACCTCCCCTTCCGCCCATAAAGTCACTAAAAAAATCACCAAAAATATCATTTACATCTGGCCCACTAAAGCCTTGATTTCCCCCAAAATCTCCATGTCCATGGCCCTGCTGCTGAAAAGCGCCATGTCCAAATCGATCATAAGCGGCACGCTTCTGCTCATCCTTGAGCATTTCATAAGCCTCATTTATCTCCTTAAATTTCATCTCAGCTTCAGGAGATTTATTAGTATCTGGGTGATACTTCTTAGCTAGTTTAAAATAGGCTTTCTTTAATTCTTCTGGAGTCGCTGTGCGCGGCACTTCAAGAACTTCATAATAATCTCTTTTCGACATGACTTTTATATAACCAAATAATCAACTTGCAGCCTATTTATTATCACCAACTTCTTTAAATTCACCGTCAACTACTTTACCATCCTCTGGAGTAGCCGCACTAGACCCAGTGCCCGCCGTCTCTTGTTGATCTTTATACATCATTTCACCAATTTTCATACTTGCAGCAGCTAAGCTTTCTGTTTGCTGATTTATTAGCTGGGCATCTCCCTCCTCAGGTTCTAGAGCTTTTTTAAGATCAGCAATTGCTTGCTCTATGCTTTCCTTATCCTGAGAATTGATTTTTTCAGCGTAGTCTTGAAGACTTTTTTCAGTTGAATAGATTAAAGTATCCGCCTTGTTTTTGGCTTCAATCAACTCTTTTCTTTTCTTATCTTCGGCAGCATTATGCTCAGCGTCTTTAACCATTTGCTCAATTTCATCTTCTTTTAATCCGCCAGAAGCTTGGATGGTAACTTTTTGCTCTTTACCACTCGCTTTATCTTTAGCTGAAACGTGAACTATACCATTAACATCAATGTCAAAAGTTACTTCAATTTGTGGCAATCCTCTTGGAGCCGGAGGAATTCCCTCCAAATTAAACTGCCCAAGCAATTTATTATGCACAGCAATTTCCCTCTCTCCTTGGAATACTCTGATAGTTACCGCATGCTGATTATCATCTGCAGTAGAGAACACCTGACTTTTCTTAGTTGGAATTGTAGTATTACGATCAATTAAACGCGTAAATACACCGCCCAGTGTTTCAATACCAAGTGAAAGCGGGGTAACGTCAAGTAGTAATACATCTTTAACATCACCTTGTAGCACGCCACCTTGAACTGCCGCCCCTAAAGCCACCACTTCATCTGGATTTACTCCCTTATGTGGCTCACGACCAAAGAACTCTTTTACCTTATCTATGACCTTTGGCATACGAGTCATCCCACCAACTAGAATCACCTC
>JAAFHP010000014.1 GCA_013298405.1 Alphaproteobacteria bacterium
ATTGCTTGATAATGAGAATTTAATTGCAAATGCAATGTTCCCTGGTGCTGGAGCAGGAGGTGGTGCTGCTATTACAAATAACCAAATAGCTGATGCATTAGTAGCTGTAAGAGCAATTGATGCAAATTTCTTTGTTGATTACATTACTTTAGCGGCGCCTATTTTTACCCAATTTCTAAATGGATTAGGTGGTAACCCCACTCTTTTAAATGCGAATGCGGCTAATTTTGCTAATGCTTTAGTAAATGGGGGAGCAAATGCAGACATAGCGTTTTCTGTTTTTGTTCCTCAAAATCCTAGATTAGATACCCAACGAAACCGCACAATCTCTCTCGACGTTTTTCAATCATCACTTGCCAGCATCAGAGCTGAGCAAGCCAGGTTAACAACGCAAAAAGCAAATTTGGCAGAAGCTGTTGATGCTTTGAGAGCCACAACTAATGTAACTGAAGCAGCAGGTAACTCTTACACTAAAGCAGATTACGTTCTTGAAGCGCAGCAATATTCCGAATTAATTAGACAAATAGTTGCATCGGTTACTTCCTTGCAAGCGGCTAATAAAATCCCAGAAGCAGCTCAACGGCTTATAGATTCTCTAGCAGAGTAGTTTTGGTTGACAATTGGATAAACCACCGTTAACCTTAGGTTAAATTTTAATAAATTAGATTATGATTGGGCCAAACTTACAACAAACTAAATATTATAATTTTCTGACACTGATTTTTATTTTCTGTTTGTTAATATCCAACTTAGCTGAAATTAAGATATTTGACTTTTTTGGTTTAGCTCAAATTGGCGGAGGTACAATTTTTTTTCCTTTGCTATATGTGCTTAATGATATCATAACAGAAGTTTATGGCTTTTCTGCAAGCAGAAGGACCATTTGGCTAGCTTTGTTTTTCAACATCCTTTTCACAGCATTGATGCAGCTAGTAATTTTACTTCCTGATGGGGCTGACTGGAATGAAAAGCAAGCATTTGAAACAGTGTTTTTTCTTTCTCCAAGGATAATGATTGGTTCATTAATTAGTTATTTTATTGGGGAACTAGTCAATTCAACAATTATTTCTAGCTTAAAGCTTCGTATGCATGGCCAAATGTTTCCTCTTAGAGCTGTACTTAGTACCTTCATTTCGTCATTTATAGAAAGCGTTTTATTTGGAATAATCGCTTTCTACGGTCGAATTCCAGATGATGAACTGGTTAAAATGACTATCATGCTCACTTTGCTAAAGGTATTATACGAAATTGTTATTATGCCTTTTACTGTAATCTTTGTTTCATACCTTAAAAAGACTGAGAAACTTGATGTATATGAAAAGCCAAGTCTGAAGAAAATTTTGCCATCTTGGTAAGAAATTTTGAAGATAAGTACATTTAGTACTTGCTATTTTTGGCTGATTTTGTATTTTATCTACTGGATAACATATCTGGTATTATAAGGATATTTTATGCGGGTGTAGCTCAGGGGTAGAGCGCTACCTTGCCAAGGTCGAAGTCGAGGGTTCGAATCCCTTCACCCGCTCCATTTAGGAGCTTGTGTACAACAAATTTAGTAGGTGCCAATATGCTAAGTAAGCTCAACTTTATCGGTGTTTTCGCACTGATTTTATACCCGCTGTTAATAGTCGCTTTAGTTGTTAATTATGTAATTGACTACCAATTCGGGTGGTTTGAACTTATTCTCACGCTAGTGGGATATTATATGGCTAACATCAGCGTTGGAGTTGGCTTGCATCGCTTGTGGTCGCATGATACTTATAAAGCAAATAAATATGTTGAATTTGTTTTAGCAATACTTACTGCTGGCACTCTTCAAGGACCTGCTCTCTCTTGGGCTTCTAATCATTATAGACACCATACATTTACGGACACTGAAAACGATCCTCATACCCCACTAAAGTATAAAAGCAGATTAATGGGGTTCTTGTGGTCTCATATAGGATGGATGCTTGTTGGTGAGGGTAGCTATAAGTCTATTGATAAGCTAACTATGGTTAAACTTGGAAGAAACAAAGTGCTAAGGTGGCAGCTACAATATTATTGGCAGATTGCAATTGCAATGAATACTGTTGTTCCAGCTCTGGTTGGGTATATTGCTGGCGGGACTTTGCTTGCAGCCTACGCGGGATTTTTATTCATTGGACTTGCTAGAGCGATACAGCAACAAGTTACTTTTTTTGTAAATTCATTGTGTCATTTTGTTGGAACTCAGAAATATACAGATGGCACATCTCGTGATATTTGGTGGTTAGCGATACTACTTCTAGGGGAAAATTGGCATAATTTCCATCATGCTTTTCCTTCAGATTACAGAAATGGAGCAAGATGGTATCAATTTGATGTGCATAAATGGATTATATACGCAATGAGTAAGTTGGGTCTTGCCTGGGATTTAAAGAGAACTGCCCCAGTAAGGGTAGAAGCAAGAATGGCGCAAACTATAGAGCTTTTTACTAAATTAAAACAAGAGCAACTGCAGCTGCTGCAAGATAAGATTACAGAACTTTCACTAGCCTGTCAGCACAAGTTTAAGGAGCTTGAGCACCATTCTGCTAAGGCAAAGAAAAAATTTTTGACTACACTTACAAAAACGCAAGAGCGTTTGAATAACATTAAATCGCAACTGCAAAATCAGTTGAAATCTTTTGATAGTCCTTCGGAGAAGCTTCTTGATAATTGCAGTAATCAGATAAAGAGGATTGAAGACTCATTACAGCGTGTGTTTCTAGAAATAGAAAAAGTTGAGACTTAGTAATAGTCAAAACTTTGTAGAGGATTTCATCAAGCGGCTGTTCTAAAAGAATTATCCTTGTCTAACGTAAAAATTCTTGCATTTTGAAGCTGGTCAAAGGTAAAATACTACCGTATATGCCTTATGACACTTGCGGAGGAGAAAGGGTGAGTAAAGAATTTGATAATACCGGCTTTTTGTTCGGCGCCAATTCAGTATTTATAGAAGAGCTATATCAGAAATATCTTGAGGATCCAAATTCGGTTGATCCAAGTTGGGTTAGTTTTTTCTCTCAACAACAAGACATAATTCCATTTAAGTCTACATCTAAAATAATTATTAAACAGCAGCCAGTTTCACATACGGTTGATGGTCAATTTAAAACTTCACTAGAAAATAATCTTAAAGCCAAATTTATGATCACTGCTTATCGCGAAAATGGGCATTACTTAGCTGAGCTAGACCCCCTTGGACTTGAAATAAGAAAAACTCATCAAGAACTTGACCTTGAATTGGAGAATTTTGGCTTTAGCGGAGCAGAATTTTCAACTGAAGTTAATGTAGAAAAAGAATTTGGTGATATTAAAACTTGTACTATTGGGCAACTTCAAACAATGCTTGAACACAGTTATGCAGGAAGAATTGCAGCAGAATTTCTACATGTCGAAAATAGTCAAGAAAAAGCATGGCTGTTTGATCGGTTAGAGCTGGCTACAAGCAAGGTGTTTTCTGCTCAGGAAAAGAAGAAACTCTTAAAAGATTTAGTAGAAGTTGAGGGATTTGAGCAATATTTGCATATTAAATTTCCTGGTGCAAAAAGATTTTCTATTGAAGGTGGTGACGCCTCTATAGTTTGCCTAGATGCAGTGATTGAAGAATCAGCAAGAACAGGCGTAGAGGAAGTAGTGCTGGGCATGGCACATCGAGGAAGACTTTCAACGCTGACTAAAGTAATGCAAAAACCATATAGGGCAGTATTTTCTGAGTTTTCTGGCAGCAGTGCCTTTCCTGATGATTTAGATATAGCAGGAGATGTGAAATACCATATGGGCTATTCATCAGATAGGATAGTAGGCGATAAAACTATACATCTTTCTTTGACTCCTAATCCTTCACACCTTGAAGCAGTGAATCCGGTTGTTGCTGGGAAGGTAAGGGCTAAACAAGATTGCCGTAACAGAGATAGAAATTCAGTTGTTGGTATAATAGTGCATGGAGATGCTGCTTTTTGTGGGCAAGGAATAGTCGCAGAGAGTTTGGTGATGTCTGGCCTTAAACCATATGAAGTCGGTGGAATATTCCATTTGGTGATCAACAATCAGATAGGTTTTACTGCTAATGCTGAGGATGGAAGGCCTGGAAGATACTGTACTGAAGTTGCAAAAATGGTTGGTGCGCCAATTATTCACGTTAATGGTGATGATGTAGAATCAGTGATGATTGCTACCAAAATTGCTTGTGATTACAGGAGTAAATTCAAAAAGGATGTAGTAGTAGATATTGTATGCTACAGGAAATATGGCCATAACGAGGGTGATGAGCCGATGTATACTCAAGCCATGATGTACAATGTTATTAAGTCTAAGAAAACACCAGCTGCAGTATATGCAGATGCATTGCAAAGTCAGTCTGTTATAGACGCAAGTTACTATCAACAGCTTAAAGATGAATTTAAAAAGCACTTAGATACAGAATTTGCTGAACTTAAGAATTATAAACCAAGAGCTCAGTGGCTTGATGGTCAATGGTCTGGATTTGAGCGTAGTAGTAATAATAAGTCAGAAACGGGAGTAAGCAAGAAGGAGCTGAAATCTTTGACAAAGACGCTTTGTAATATTCCCAAATCTTTTGTAATTAATAATAAGCTAGAAAAATTATTTGCAGCACGCCTGCAAGATGTTGAAAAAGATAGCCCAATCGATTGGGCAACAGCTGAGCAGTTAGCATTTGCCACACTGCTTGTCCAAAATATTCCAGTAAGAATTACAGGACAAGACGCAGGGAGAGGAACATTTTCACACAGGCATGCAGTGTTGCACTCGCAGGTTGATAAATCAATTTATGTGCCACTTAATCATATCTCACCAAAACAAGCATTTTTTGAGATAGCTGATAGTAATTTATCAGAATATGGTGTACTTGGTTTTGAATATGGATATTCACTAGTGGACCCCAATCATTTAGTGATTTGGGAAGCGCAGTTCGGTGATTTTTTTAATGGTGCGCAGATAATATTTGATCAATTTATTTCATCGGCTGAGACAAAATGGCTTCGCATGAGTGGATTAGTCTGCTTATTACCCCATGGTTCTGAAGGTCAGGGCCCAGAGCATAGTTCTGCTCGTCTTGAGCGCTTCTTGCAACTATGTGCTGAAGATAATATTCAAGTAGCATATCCTACAACACCTGCTTCAATTTTTCATTTGCTACGCAGACAGGTCTTAAGAAAATTCAGGAAACCTCTTATTGTAATGTCACCTAAATCTCTGCTGCGCCACAAGCTAGCAGTATCAGATTTATCTGCATTGGATAAAGGTACAACATTTATTCCAGTAATTGATGAAATTGATTCAAATGTTAAAAGTGCAAGTGTCAGAAAAGTAATCTTTTGTACTGGTAAAATATATTATGATCTTCTAGAGCGCAGAAGAGAAAAAGGAATAAAAGATATTGCTATTGTTCGCCTCGAGCAATTATATCCTTTTGAATCGGAGCAGGTAGCTAAAATAATTGGCAAATATTCAAAGGCAAAGAATTTTGTTTGGTGTCAAGAAGAGCCAAAGAACATGGGAGCATGGAAGTTTATCAGACCGTTACTTGATGTGCAGTTAAAGGCAGCAAAAATAGATAAACATATTGAGTATATAGGTAGGATGGAAGCAGCATCTCCGGCAGTTGGTTATTTATACGCTCACAATAAGCAGCAAGATGCCCTAGTTGATGAAGTTTTGAATTAATATTAACATAAAAATAAGCGAGAACTAATATGAGTGTTCAAATTAAAGTGCCAGCATTAGGAGAGTCTGTTTCTGAAGCGACAGTAGCAAAATGGTATAAAAAACCTGGGGACGAGGTGTCTGTCGATGAATTACTACTTGAGCTTGAAACAGAGAAAGTAACTTTAGAGGTCAATGCTTCAGCTGAAGGAATACTTGAATCTATTGACCAAGCAGAAGGAGCAACAGTAACTGTAGGACAAGTAGTTGGTACAATAAAGGCCGGAGCTGTATCTGGTAAAAAAGAAGCTGCTGCACTAGTACAAGCTCCAGCTGCATCGCTACAAACTCAAGCAGCACCGATTACTACTGCACCTAAGAAAGTCGATGTTACAACAACAATGCCTCCTTCAGTACAAAAGCTTGTGGCAGAAAATAATCTAAATCCATTGACAATTCCGGCTACTGGCAAAGATGGCAGGATTAATAAAGGAGATGTGATTGCTGTTATCAGTGGCCAAGGTAGTATGCCTTCATCTACTACCAAAGGTACAAAACCGGTTGAGCGTGTTCGTATGTCGCGCCTTAGAAAAACAATTGCACAAAGGCTTAAAGATTCACAAAACACTGCTGCAATACTTAGTACTTTCAATGAAATTGATATGAGTAAGGTAATCGAACTCCGCGCTAAGTATAAGGACAAATTCCAAGAAAAGCACGCCGTAAAATTGGGCTTTATGTCTTTCTTTGTTAAGGCTGTTGTGAATGCTTTAAAGGAAGTACCATCTGTAAATGCGGAAATTGAAGGTGATGATATCATTTATAAACATTACTATGATATAGGCGTTGCCGTTGGAACTGAACAAGGGCTCGTAGTACCAGTAGTTAGAGATGCGGATAGACTTAGTTTCTCTGGGATTGAAAAGGAAATTATGTCACTGGCAGTAAAAGCCCGAGATGGTAAGCTTTCAATGTCTGAGCTCACTGGGGGAACATTTTCAATTACCAATGGTGGTGTTTATGGTTCTCTGCTTTCAACGCCAATAATCAACCCACCCCAAACAGGAATTATTGGCCTTCATAATACACAAGAAAGACCTGTTGCAATAAATGGTAAAGTAGAGATAAGGCCAATGATGTATATTGCGCTGTCTTACGATCACAGGGTTATTGATGGTAAAGATGCTGTAACATTCCTTGTTAAAGTAAAACAAGCCATTGAGGACCCAGAAAGATTGTTACTTGATTTGTGAAAATCCAAATCATTTCAGTAGGCAAACTTAGCACCGATATATCGGCGATTGTAGATAGATATTATACAATGATCACCTGGTCGATAAAGGAAATAGAACTTGCTCATTCGAAAAAGAAGACACCTGAAGAAATTAAAGACGATGAAGCAAAATCAATCTTTGCTAAGTTAAACAATAATGCAATTTTGATAGTGTTAGATGAAAGAGGAAAGCAACAAACTAGCAAGCAATTAGCAGATTTCTTTGCTAGTTGCATGATGGATGATAAGAACATAGATTTTATTATCGGAGGTGCCTACGGGCTACATGAATCGTTATTAAAACGTGGGAACATCACACTATCATTATCTCAAATGACATTTCCTCATCAACTTGCCAAACTCCTACTAATTGAACAAATTTACCGTGCGCAAACTTTACTAGATAATCACCCCTATCACAAATAGCATGTGCGACCTATATTCCATAAATTTTGCTCAATATTTTCTTGTAAATTACCTAGTTATTTCATCCATTGCTGAGTTAGTTATATAACAATCAACTGTGTTTCTTAGAAAATAGTTGACTAGCACTGCAGCTGCTCCTGAATGGTAATTAGTCATCAACTATGTTTTGTAAGAAAGAATAGATAAGTTGTCCAAAACCTCACATCGGTCATCCCAAACTTGATTTGGGATCCACTCCTTAAAGCCATTATGACCTCAATGCCTTTTGGACCCAGGATCAAGTCCGGGGTACTAGAAGAATAACTTTGGAGTGTTTGGGGTGACTAAAAAAGGAGCAGCTCCCAAACTGAATTGGCTACATAGCCATTCCTTTAGGCTTTGGTGGTGGTAAACTTTGAGACCGTGGTCGGCCTCCTTGTTCCTTTGGGGCAGGTGTTTTAGGTTTAGGATCTACAAGCCCTTCTTTGAGTTTTTCAGCTTTCTTGGCAACTTGTGGATCGACAACTTGTCCCGTGAAAGGGTTAGTTTTTTTTGCCCCGTGCGGATTATCCACAGGAAACTCTACATACTCCGTCCCGGTTTTCTTCTGTGGTGGTAGTTGCCCATACTCTGATTTGGGTGATGGCATTGCTGAATACTCCGTTTTTGGCGGAGATAATTCTTTAGCCGTTGGTCTATCGAGTTCTGATACATTGACGCTTCGTGGTCTTGTCGTTACAGTTGGTTCCTCAACTTTCTCCTTGGCTTTAATGGGGGATTCTTTGCTCCCAACGGCAACTGAATCTACTGCTTGCTCAACGCTTTTATCAACAGTACTAGAGCGGCCGTTATTGATCGCCACTTCTTGCATCATTTCTTTATATTTTCCTTGAGTAACTGGTAGAGTCAGTACTTGACCGTTTCTTTCAATATATCCAATAGCATCAGCCCCTTCGCCCATGAATTTTACTGGTTTTGGCGAGCTTACTTCCATCAATTTGCCATTGTCGTCATAATGGGCAGTAAAATACACAGCATCTTTTTCTGGTACATTGCGGCCATTCTCATCCTTAAGTGCCATAGAAAAGTGCGCCGGCCCTTTACCGCTTTCTAGATTTTTGGGAAAATCAACCTCACGGTAGCTACGAATGGTTTTTTCAGTGCCATCGCTTAGTGTTACTTTGGTGGGCGCGGTGTCATGAGTAGTCTCTTTGATAGAGGCTATTTTTTCGCCATTCGCATTAGTAACATCAGAAACTCTTACTTTGCTACCAGTTTCCTGTTTCCAGGCTACATCACGATAGCTTTCCTTGAACTGCTCATGAACTTTGCTATACCCAGTGCTTTCAATTTTTGCAAGTTCGACCTGAACTCGCTTATCCTTCATTAAAGCTTCAACTTGCCCTTTTCCTTTATCTGATTCGAGATACTCTCTCATCTTGTCAGGAGTATTAAGCTGGTTTTTGAAGGCTTGTTGTTGCGGTATTGGTAGATCTGATCTTTCAGCAATTTTATCTACCAAAAAAGCGTTTTGCTTTTCTATAACTTCTTTGCGAATTGCCTCTATAATATCATCTTTGTTTTGGCCGCCAGTGGTCAGAGATTTTTCTTGACCAGATTTGCCTGGCAAAATAAAGCTATCTTGTGCTAGTTCGACTTCTACTTCAGATGTTTGTAGTTGCTTACTGATCCCATCATTTACTAAATCTTTTTTTCCTTTATCACCAGGGTAAACAGCATTTGTTACATCCATAGCAAGTTGTGCTATTGCTGCCTTATCCATACCAGTTGCTTTTTGCAGAGCTTCAAAGGATTTGTCTAAATTACCGACATTTTCTTCATTAACAGAGATAAGATCCCCAAGGAACTGGCTTGCAGCTTCCCTTTGCTCTGGCGTCATTGGTTTGTCAAGAGCTTGTTCTATAGTCTCATCAAACTTTCTGCCTGCTTTTTCTATTGTATCTTGTTGTTTCTCTATTGTATCATAAAATGACCATACCCCATCTGATACACGCTGTTCGTTTATTTGGTTACCTTGGTGAAGGGAAGATAAACCTGAAAAATCAAATGATTCCACTATATACTCAGGTTTAAGTCCGGTTGCTTTTCTGAGCTCTTCTAATGAAGTAGCTAATTGATCTGTATTTGCACTGGCGAAATTCATCGCTACTTTAGCCGACGCATCCTTTTGTGACTCAGTTAACGGTTTACCTAATTCTTTTTCTAAAGAATCGTTAAATTTCAGTGTGAGATCACTTATTTTATTTAGGTATTCTGAGTTCTCTTTTTCTTGTATTTTTCGAAATTTATCTACACCTTCGTTAACAAAAGTTGCTTTTTCACTAGTCTTTTCATGGTATTTGCTAATCATATCAACCACTGGGCCAACTTGGTATGACTTAAGGCCAGTTTCTCTTAAAACACCTTGCAAGCGAGAATCTATTGAAGTGCCTTGTTTATCGGCGAAGACAACTCCACTAGCAAGATTATCAACCTCATCTAGCATATTTTGGTCTAACTTCTTACCTAGTGCTGTTTCTAGTTCTTTAGTGAGTTTGTTACTGAGTTCCATAGCTTTTTCAGGATCAGTTTTCTGTTTTTCAACAGTTGGCTCCATTTCAGATGTTTGTAGCTGCTTACTTATACCTTCATTTACTAAATCTTTTTTTTCTTTATCACCAGGATAAACAGTATTTGTTACATCCAGAGCAAGTTTTGCTATCGCTGATTTTTCTAAACCAGTTGCTTTTTGTAGCGCTTCAAAAGATTTGTCTAAATTACCGGCATTTTCTTGGTTAACAGACACAAGATCGCCAAAGAATTTCTTAGCGGTCTCTGTTTGCTCTGGGGTTATTGGTTGACTAAGGCTTTGTGCTATAGTATCGTTAAAACTCTTGCTGGCTTGAGAAGTGCGAAATTCTTGAACTCCTTTATTAACAAAGTTTGCTTGCTCGCTACCTTCTGGATGATTTTGACTCATCAAATCAACAACGGGGCCGATTTGGTAGGATTTGAGGCCTGTTGCACTTAAAACATTTTCTAAGTGAGATTCTATTTTAAGGCCTTGTTTATTAGCTAGTACAACTCCAGTAGCAAGGGCATCAACTTCGTCTTGCATATTCTCGTCTAATGGTTTACCTAAGGCTGTTTCAAGTGCTTTAGTCAATTTTCCAGAGAGTTCGATGGTTTTTTCAGTGCTACTCTTTTCTGGCGGATTTAAATCTTCATCCATTTTTTATACCTCTAAATTTGGCATTTTTTATCGTCTTGAATAATGCTATTTAAAATACGCAATCATTTCAACTAATTGTTAAAAAAATGAATGATAATGATATGATTAATTGATAAAAATCCTACGACATTGTTCGCCTGCGATCTCTATTTCAATATTTAACACATCTTTTGGCAGAATAGGTTGAATAATTTCAGGCCATTCAATGAGGCAGAGATTACCTGCGAATGCTTCTTCAATGCCTAGTTCATAAATTTCGTTTATATCTCTTAGTCGGTATAGGTCAAAATGGTATATTGTAAAATGGGGTAGTTCGTATGTTTGCAACAAATTGAATGTTGGGCTAATTACATTTGTATTTTGTCCATATAATGCTTTAATAATTTGGCGGCAAAGAAAAGTTTTCCCAGAGCCAAGATCCCCGCTAAAAGTTACGATATTTCCTGGTTTTAGTTTAGTAGCCAATTCTTTGGCAAAGTTAATGGATTCCTGCTCAGAATTAGAAATAAATTCGCTTGCCATTATTTTGCAATTAAGGTGGCAAATGTTGGGTTAATCTCAATTTTCTTCGCGTGTGATGTTAGCGCTGATAATTTATGTTCAAGCAAGGAATGAGTTCTGTGAATATTCTCTGCATTACCAGTAAGTACGAGAGCAGAATCGATGCCAGATCTATTGGCCCCTAAGATATCAGTTTCAAAAGTATCACCAACCATCAGGATTTTGCTTTTTGCAATATTGGGTTTTTTTCTAAATACCAACTCATATATCGGCGTTTCTGGTTTTCCGGTATAAATAACACTACCACCGTGTTGTTCAATTATGCCAGCGAAGTGACCAGGGCAATATCTTATGATGCCACTTTTGGGGATAGTAGTATCCGGATTAGAGCAAATATTAAGTAAATGGGGCAGATTGGCTGCTTTTTTCAGAAACTCATCAAACTCGTGAATATCTTCATGTTCATCGCGAAAGATGCTAAGAAGCAGAATGTCCGCCTTCTCGAGATCATTCATTGGAATATGATCGATATCAAGCAGAATATCTTCATTACGGTCTTTGCCAAGGTGGTATACTTTTGGAGTTTTGATCTCAAAATTACTCACCAGTTCCCGAGCCAAGTCCCCGGATGTGACAACCATTTCAGGAGTAACATCATTAAAACCCCAACCTCTTAAATTATTAGCTACAACATAGTTTGGTCTTGGAGCGTTACTTAGGAAAATAATTTGCTTTTTCGTGAGTAGTTTATTAATAGTTTCAACAACTCCTGGATAGGTTTTGCCGTCCTCTACTAGCACTCCCCAAAGATCTAAAAGCAGCAATTCATAATCATCTGCTAGTTCCAGTATATGTTTAAAAGTAAGATCAGACATAAGGGTTAAAATTTTAGGGCAAAGTATTGCCAAGTTTCTCTTTTAAAAGGCTCTAGCCTATAGTATAGTGAGCCAACTATAGTTTTTATCATGTCAGGTAGGTAGATGTCAAACACAGAAGAGTTAAAGGTGGCAGATTATGATGCTGACTCAATCAAAGTACTCAAAGGGCTAGAAGCTGTCCGAAAAAGGCCAGGAATGTATATCGGCGATACCGATGATGGTTCAGGTCTACATCATATGGTATATGAAGTTGTAGATAATGCCATCGATGAAGCGTTAGCTGGTTATTGCGATATAGTGAAAGTAATTCTGAATAAGAATGGCTCAGTTACTGTTAGTGACAATGGAAGAGGGATACCAGTTGATATTCATGAAGGGGAAGGTGTATCAGCTGCTGAGGTGATTATGACCCATCTTCATGCTGGTGGTAAGTTTGATCAGAATTCTTATAAAGTTTCAGGAGGTCTGCACGGCGTTGGGGTGTCTGTGGTAAATGCATTATCAGACTGGCTAGATCTTAGAATATGGCGCGATAAAAAGGAGCATTTTATTCGCTTTAGGAATGGTGATGCAGAAGCGCCCTTGAGAGTTGTAGAGGAAAACGCAACCGGACGGGGAACAGAAGTTACCTTTATGCCATCTGCAGATATTTTTAAAATTTTAGAATTTGATTTTGCAACAGTTGAAAGTCGCCTGCGCGAGCTTGCGTTTCTAAACTCTGGTGTAAGGATATTGCTTATAGATGATCGATTTGACACAAGGCAGGAAGTTGAATTTTGTTATCAAGGAGGTGTACAAGCTTATGTTGAATATATAAATCGCAGTAAGATTGCTCTTCATCCGACAATTAGTATTTCTACAGGAGATAATGAAAAGGGAATCAGTCTTGATTTTGCTATGCAATGGAATGATTCGTACAATGAGAACATTCTGTGTTTTACTAACAATATTCGTCAGCGTGACGGGGGGACTCACCTTTCAGCATTTAAAGCAGCCCTGACTAGGGTGATTAATTTTTATGCTGATCAAAGTGGAATAGCAAAGAAAATGAAAGTGGATCTATCAGGCGATGATGCACGCGAGGGGCTCGCTTGCGTTCTATCGGTCAAGGTACCAGATCCTAAATTTTCCTCACAAACTAAGGATAAGCTTGTTTCTTCAGAAGTAAGGCCTGTAGTAGAATCAGCCGTATATACAAAATTACTAGAATGGTTTGAAGAGCATCCTGTTGATGCAAAGATTATAGTAGGTAAGATTGTAGAAGCTGCTACTGCAAGGGAAGCAGCGCGTAAAGCAAGAGAGTTGACAAGGCGTAAATCTGCTTTAGAGATTTCTAACTTGCCAGGTAAGCTTGCTGATTGCCAGGAAAAAGATCCAGCATTATCCGAGCTCTTTATTGTTGAAGGAGACTCTGCTGGTGGTACTGCAAAACAAGGAAGAGATAGAAAAACTCAAGCAATATTGCCTCTTCGTGGTAAGATTTTAAACGTCGAAAGAGCAAGGTTTGATAAAATGCTTGGCTCTGAACAAGTGGGTACTCTAATTACCGCGCTTGGTGCGGGGATAGGGCAAGATTTCGATGTTGAAAAACTCAGATATCATAAAGTAGTAATAATGACAGATGCTGATGTTGATGGTTCGCATATTAGAACACTGCTTCTTACATTCTTTTATCGCCATATGAAGCCAATTATTGAAAAAGGGTATTTATACATTGCTCAACCGCCATTGTATAAGGTAAAAAAAGGCTCTTCTGAGACTTATCTTAAAAATGAGCAAGCATTAGATGATTATCTAATCACAAGTATTCTTAATGAAGTGCAGATAAATTCAACCTCTCAAGGAGTGGTGGCGGGAGAAAATCTATCGCAGATTTTAGGTCAAATTATAAATATGATAGAAAGACTGAAGTCTCTTGCCCGGAAATTTGATCCTTTGATTGCTGAGTGTTTAGCTATAAATAATTTATTAAAAGCAGAGACTTTTGTCGATAGCAAAAAGCAAGAAGTATTAGGAGCATTATCAGTCCTTAATAATCGTGAACAAGAGCCGGATAAAACTGATTGGGAAGTTAATATTTCTGAAAATGAAATAGAGTTTTTCAGATTTGTACGAGGCGTTAGAAATAGTAAAATCTTACACAAAAGCCAAGTAGAATCGCCTGAATTTGTAGCTGTAAATAGAATAGGTACTGCAATAGAAGAATTGTTTATTGGGGGCTGTAACGTGGTTATTAAGGGGCAAGAATACAAAATTACCCTACCAAGTAAGCTGATGGTTCAGGTATTTGATATAAGTAAAAAGGGTATCACTATTCAGCGCTTTAAAGGTCTTGGTGAAATGAATTCAGAACAATTATGGGAAACAACTCTTGATACGAGTAAGCGTACATTGTTGCAGGTGAAGGTCGGTGATTTAGACGAAGCTGAGCAAATAATATCTACTTTAATGGGGAGTGTTGTAGAACCAAGAAGAGATTTTATTAATGCAAACGCTCTGAATGTGAATAATCTTGATGTATAATATTTAAGGGTTGTTGATACAAAAATGAAGATTGGTATTTTATCACGAGCGCCAAATATATATTCTACTAAGAGATTAGTTGAAGCTGCTTTGAGCAAAGGTCATGAAGTGACCGTTATTGACCCTCTAAAGTGCTTTATGAATATTACGGCGAATAACCCGCATGTGCATTTTATTAATGGAAAACAAGAAGAATTACTAGAATTTGATGTGGTGATTCCACGTATTGGTGCATCAGTTACAACCTTTGGAACGGCAGTCTTAAGGCAGTTTGAAGTGTCAGGAACTTATGTGTTGAATGGTTCGGTGTCTATATCTCGTTCAAGAGATAAGTTACGCGCTCATCAGTTGCTTGCTCGCAAAGGAGTTGGTATGCCTGTAACAAGCTATGCTAACTCTGGAAAAGCAACAAAAAGTATTATTAAATCAGTGGGCGGAGCGCCTTTAATATTGAAGGTTATTGAAAGTACACAAGGAAAGGGAGTGTTACTTGCAGAAACCACTAAAGCTGCGGAAGGGATCATAAATACCTTTTTGGATTTACAAGCGAATTTTTTAGTGCAAGAATTTATTAAAGAATCTGAGGGAGCAGACATTCGTTGTTTTGTGATTGGTGATAAAGTAGTGGCTGCAATGAGAAGACAGGGGCCTGATGGTGACTTCAAATCCAATTTGCATGCTGGAGGTACGGCACACATCATTAAAATTTCTCCCCAGGAGAGGACAGTTGCCGTGCTGGCTGCAAAAGTTATGGGACTCAAAGTAGCGGGTGTAGATTTAGTCAGATCATCAAGAGGACCGTTAGTTTTGGAAGTGAATTCATCTCCAGGCTTAAAGGGAATTGAGAGTACTACCGGTAAAAATGTAGCCGAAGCAATTATTAGTTTTATTGAAAAGGATATAAGTAAAAAATCGAAGAGAATATTCATGAAAGGATAAGTTATGATTAAGGCCCTAGTTATAGACGGTGTGACAATCAAGGCAGGTGAGAGAAAGTATATCGAAATGCATGTTGCTAAGATGTTCGATAGTACTGAAATGACTATCCCAATTGAAGTAATCAGGGGAAAAGAAGAAGGACCAACACTTTTTGTATCTTCGGCGATTCATGGTGATGAGATTAATGGTGTTGAAACAATCAGACGTCTTTTGCAACGCAGTAAACTCTTATCAACAATAAAAGGCACGCTTATCGCAGTTCCGATAGTTAACGTTTTTGGCTACAACCATAGTCTTCGTTACTTACCAGATAGAAGAGACCTAAATCGCGTATTCCCTGGTTCTAAAAAAGGCTCCCTTGCCAGCCAAATTGCGTATAAATTCATGAAGGAAATAGTTGAGAAATGTGACTATGGAATCGATCTTCATACTGGTAGCGCGCATAGATATAACCTTCCACAAATTAGAGCTTATCTTGACAATGATGAAATAAAATCTTTGGCAGAATCTTTTGGAGTACCAGTTGTGGTAAACTCAAACGTAAGAGACGGGTCACTTAGAGAAGCGGCAACAGAAAAAGGTGTAAAAATACTGCTTTTTGAAGGAGGAGAAGCGCTCAGGTATAATGAGGAAATAATCAGAGCAGCAGAGAATGGTATCTTATGGACAATGAGCAATATTGGAATGCTCGAGAAGAATGCAGTAAGTAGAAGAGTTCCAAAACGTAGAGAAGTCTTTTATGCTACATCAAGCCATTGGATCAGAGCGCCGCATAGTGGAAGTTTGCATGCAAGAAAGAATGTTGGTCATAAAGTAAAAGCTGGCGAAGTGCTAGGTTATATATCTGACCCACTGGGTAAGGAAAAGCACTTTGTAAGGGCACGTGAGACTGGTATCATTGTGGGAATAACTATGATGCCGCTTGTTACTAATGGAGACGCATTATTTCATGTTGCAACATTTGAAAATGCTGAGGCAGTAGCTGAAGAAGTTGAAGAATTTCAAGAAGATTTAGGGTGATAATTAATAATAATTTAGTAGATAGACAAGATATTATAGGATGGAGAGAATGGGCTTCTCTTCCTGAGCTCGGCGTGCCTCTCATTAAAGTGAAGATTGATACAGGTGCAAAAACTTCTGCACTTCATGCCTATGACATTAAGCTGACAAAAATCGCAGGCAAAGATTACGCAGAATTTGTTATCCACCCCATTCAAAAAAACGATTTGATTTGTATTCCGTGCAAAGCAGAAATAGTCGGCATGAAAACTGTCAAAAGTTCAAATGGTATCAAACAGACGCGTCCTGTTGTTCATACTTTAATTAATATTGGTGGACAGGAAAGAGATATACATATCACTCTCACTAATCGAGATATAATGCACCATAGAATGCTCTTGGGCAGAACTGCAATGGAGAGGTTTTTAATTGATCCATCAAAGTCATATTGTCAAGGAAAGATAAAACGATCTTATTTAGGAGAAGTATATAAAATCTAAATCTGATAGGAATTACTATATCTCAGTGCTACCAAACAAATTATCGAGTGCAGTGATATCTTTTTTCTTGTTTTCTTCTGTTATCCCGGATTTTTTTAAATCATTATTTCTACTCGTCATTTACCAAAGGAAGACATTTTTTAAATAACCAATTGTCCGTTTTTACATGTTAATTTAACTACGTCGCCGGATGTATACTTACCTGCAAGAAGTTCTTTAGCCAGATTATTTTGTACTTCTTTTTGGATCAATCTTTTAAGTGGTCTGGCCCCGAATGCTGGGTCGTAACCTTTATCACTCAGGTAATCAACGGCTGATTCATCATATTCAAAATTAATATTCTGAGTCGCGATGATTTTCTTGAGCTCGTTGAGTTGAATTCTAACTATTTTATGTATATGCACTTTGTTTAGGCGATGGAAGAGGATTATTTCATCAAGTCTATTTAAAAATTCTGGTCTAAATGTAGCTTGCACGTAGGCCATAACTTGATCACGCACTACGTACGTATCTTGCCCTTCCGGCTGGTTCACTAGTATTTCAGCTCCAAGGTTTGAAGTCAGTATAATAATGGTATTTTTAAAGTCAACTAAATGACCTTGGCTATCTGTTAATCTTCCTTCATCAAGAATTTGTAGCATGATATTAAAAATATCGGGATGAGCTTTTTCAATTTCATCAAATAGAATAATTTGGTAAGGTCTCCTTCTTACTGCTTCAGTTAGTGCTCCGCCCTGATCGTATCCTACATATCCTGGAGGGGCGCCAATGAGCCTTGCGACTGCATGCTTTTCCATATACTCAGACATATCGAATCTAAGCACCGCACTTCTGTCATTAAATAAAAACTCAGCTATGGCTTTAGTCATTTCAGTTTTGCCAACACCGGTTGGACCAAGGAATAAAAATGAACCAAGTGGTCTATTTTGATCAGATATCCCAGCTCTTGATCTTCTAATAGCATCGCTGACAGCTGAGATTGCATCATCCTGACCAATAACAATTTTCTGCAATTCTTTTTCCATAATGAGTAATTTATCACGCTCGCTTGAGAGCATACTATCAATCGGAATACCTGTAATTTTGGATACTAAATTAGCTACATCTTCTTCTTCTACTCTTTCTTTAAGTAAGTTATTATTAGTTTCTTTTTCAGCAGTTTTTAGTTTGTTTTCAATCTCAGGGATAATGCCATACTTTAATTCACTAGCACGTGTTAAGTCACTCCTTCTTTCTGATTTTTCTAGTTCTAATTTTGCATTCTCTAGTTCCTCTTTAAGTTTTTGAGCTGACTGAAGTTTATTTTTTTCAGATTGCCATTTTGAATTTAAGTCAGTTGATTTGGCTTCTAACTCCGCTAGCTCAGAAGAAAGTTTGGCCACTTTCTTTTTTGAATTATCGTCATTTTCTTTTTTAAGGGCTGATAACTCAACTTTAATCTGAATGATTTTTCTATCAAGTTCATCTAGTTCTTCAGGTTTACTTGATACTTCAATTTTAAGCCTACTTGCAGCTTCATCTATTAAGTCAATCGCTTTATCTGGCAGAAATCTATCAGTAATATACCTATTAGACAAAGTAGCAGCTGCTACTATTGCGCCATCAGAAATTGCAACACCATGGTGAAGCTCATATTTGTCTTTTATTCCTCTTAAGATAGAAATTGTATCAATTACTGTTGGTTCTGACACATATACAGGCTGGAATCTTCTTGCCAGGGCTGTATCTTTTTCTATATATTTGCGGTATTCATCCAAAGTAGTTGCGCCAATACAGTGCAGTTCTCCGCGAGCTAGCATTGGTTTGAGAAGATTTGATGCATCCATAGCGCCATCAGTTTTACCTGTGCCAACTAGCAAATGCAGTTCATCAATGAATAATATGATCTGGCCACTTGATTCTTTAATTTCCTTTAATACTGCCTTTAATCGTTCTTCAAATTCTCCTCGGAATTTTGCACCTGCAATAAGAGCTCCCATATCTAGTTCAAAAATTTTGCAATTGATCAGAGATTCAGGAACATCTTTATGATAGATTCTTCGGGCAAGCCCCTCAATAATCGCTGTTTTACCTACCCCAGGTTCACCAATAAGTACGGGGTTGTTTTTTGAGCGGCGCGATAGAACTTGTATCGCTCTTCTTATTTCTTCATCTCTGCCTATAATTGGGTCAATTTTGCCTTCAGCTGCTAATTGAGTAACATCTCTACCATACTTTAGTAGTGCATCATAGCTTTCTTCAGCTGATTCGCTATCCGCTGTTCTTCCTTTCCTCATTGTTGCAATAGAAAGAGCAACTTTTTTTGAATCTATATTGAGGTTAGCTAAAATTTGGCCGGTAGTTTTATCATAAGTTAGTGCTTCAAATAATCTCTCGATTGAAACAAAACTATCTTTGTTGCTAGTTGCCAGAGATATTGATTTCTCCATCAGTTTTAGCGATTCAGATGACATGCTAAGTTGGCTGCCGCCGCTTACTTCTACTCTGGGTATTCTCTTTAACTCTTCCTCAGTTTTTTCTTGAACTAGTTGATTGCTTATCCCAAGACTAGAAAGTAAATTCCTAACCACAGTTTGCTCGTCATCTAGCATTGCTGCTAAAAAGTGAATAGGAAGTAGTTGTTGATGATTATTTTTTGCAGCAAACATCTGCGCATTAGATATAACAGTTCTAGATGCTGCGGTAAATTTTTCAATATTCATAGTAATTACTTATATATAGATTTTATCTTTCTATTATCTATATGGTAATCAAAATATGAAAAGTCAATTCTTAAGACTTTATTCTCCACCCATTATCAATTAATTTGACTAGTAGAGAATATAAAACGGCGTTAGAAATTATTAAAAATAATATTCCAATCATAATATTTCCATCAGCATGGTCAATGAGGCAATATCTAAACCCATCTATTATATAAAAAAATGGATTGAACCAATTTATTTGTTGAAAGATATGAGGCAGTGACTGAACTGAATAAAAAGTTCCTGATAGAAACGATAAAGGTGTTATTAGGTAGCTAGTAATAGCAGAATGTTGATCAAAGGAATTTGCTAATATTCCGCACAATAATCCTAGTTTTCCTAATAGTGTACAAGATGCAAGTAAATAGAAAATCAGTAAAACTGGGTGCTCTAGTTTATAATGTACAAATGGTAACAGAGCTAATGATACAGCAAGCCCAACTAATAATCCTCTTAATACTGCTCCGATTGTTATGGCAATGACAATTTCTTTGCCACCAAGAGGTGGCATGAGCAAATCCGTAATATAGCCAATTATTTTGCTCATAATAAAGGATGATGAGCTGTTAGCAAACGCATTTTGAATTATACTCATAGCAATTAAACCATATCCCATGAAATCAATAAAGTTAATGCCAGAGATTTCACTTCTATGATTGCCAATGGATAGGACAAAAACAGCTAAGAAGATTAATGCAGAAATTACAGGGGTAAAGATTGTTTGATGATATACTTTAAGAAATCGTTTAATTTCTCTTAAAGATAAGGTGTAAGTACCATACCAATTAGTTTTTTCCATTATTATACCTTACCTTTAAGCTTTATATAACAAATATACTAAACTTTACAATAGTAACAAATAATAATACTAAGCCAGCTTAGTCTCTAATTTCTTTATCCAGTAGTTTTTCAAGTTTATCTAGGCTATATGACTTTTCTTTGATTGTAATTTCCTTATCAAATAAGGCTTTAACTCCTTTGTCTTCAAGAATCGGGCCCTTTAAATTGCTAATAGCCTGTGGATTTTTCTGGAAATAATCTATGACAGCTTTTTCTTGACCAGGGTATTTTCTTGCTTGCACAAGCATAGCTTGTCTAATATCCTCTTCACCGATAACGATGCCCTTTACTTTCACATACTCTGCTAGCATTAAGCCGATTCTGACTCTTCTGATGGCTAGGTTACTGAGATACTTGTCTTTTTCTTTTTCAGACATTTTTTTCATTTCGTCATCATCGCCCATTTCATGAGTTTGAGAGAAAAGTATAATTTTTTCCCTTTCAAGTAGTGAAGGAGGGACGTCAAATTTTAATGCTTCCTCAAGCTGATCAAATAGTTTCATTTTCATGAGCACCATTATCGAATCATCATACTTATCTTTGATATTTTTTTCTATTTGGCTTTTTAATTCTTTAACATTCTCGCATTTGAATTTTTTAGCAAATTCATCATCAATTTTAGGGGATTCTTCCTGATGTACGGCTAGTACTTTAACTTTGAATTCAGAAGCTTTTCCAGCTAGTTCTTTTGCATGAT
>JAAFHP010000015.1 GCA_013298405.1 Alphaproteobacteria bacterium
GTAGAATTAGCGACTGGGGTGAAGTCGTAACAAGGTAGCCGTAGGGGAACCTGCGGCTGGATTACCTCCTAAAGACGAAAAGTCAACAATAAGCTGTCACTATCTTTACCTAATTATTTAACTTGATCTTGTATTTACTCAAGAAAATCGTTCTCTTGAATTCTAAGTTCTTCAGAGTTTCTTTACCAAACCCATAATCATAACCGTAGTCTGTCTCGGTGCTCTGGCATTCTTCCCTAGTTTGATCGCTAAATGTAGTTTAAATTCATAAAAAAAGCCCATAGATGACTTACCTTGCTTGGCAAGTCCAGTAAGTATTTTATTCCTATAGCGTCTTTTATTGTGGCAGATTTTTGCAGTATCATCCTTAAAATATGACCAGTTTCTTCGCCAAACAACTTAAACGGTAAAAATAATCTAGACATTAGTTTTTTCATGCCTGTGATTGCCACTTTTTGTTAAAAAAAGAGCTTTATCACAGGCGTTAGCACCTTGCAACCCTTATATCTATTGTATATTTATGCAATCCTTATCCCGAATTTGAGTAGTCCGGGATGACTAGGTATGTTCACCCCAAACTTGATTTGGGGTCCATAAATAAAGTAGTGGATGCTGATCAAGTTCAGCATGACTCGTTGCAATCTTTCCTGGCTTATTAATAGTTTTCCCGGACTCTTTACTCAGTCTTCCTGGACTTGATCCGGGATCCAATGCACTTTGAGTCGTGAACGCTTTAAGTAGTGGAACCCAAATCTAGTTTAGGGTGACTAGAATGAGGCTATCATGAACTATCTTCTTTAGTCATCAACTGTGTTTATTAAGGAAAGAATTCAATCCTGAAACCTACAGTCGTCATGCTGAACTTGATTCAATATCCACTTATAAAGCAGTAACAACCTCAATACTCTTTGGATCCCCGGTCAGGGCCCTGGATGACTTAAAGAGAGTCCGGGATGACAATAAAAGCGTTGCCTATGATTAAAGCAATTATAATCTACTATACTTCTCAAAACACTAATAGCTTAGAAATAATTACCCCTGATAGCTATTAATTTATATAACCAGATGATTTATGCTATTATTCAACTAATAGAAGAAATAATTCTAATTATATAATTTAATAATTACATAGAATTTTAAGGTAATATTATGTCTAAAAAAACTCCTAAAGCAGAAAAACCTTTAAGAAAAGAGAGCGAAGTAATAGATGATCTTGGGCAATTGAGTGAGGTAATAAAAGCGGATGATATTACCTTAAAAGAAGGTAATGCCAAGCTTAAGAGATTGGAAAGAGCATTAAAGGATAAAAGAGCAGAAGTAGCGCTGCAAAAAGAAGAAAACCAGCAACAGATAGAAATATTAGAAGCAGATTATCAACATTATTCTAAACAAAATCAAGACTTACAAGCCAGAAAATTGGAGATGCAACAGGAAGCGCTTGCTGAGATGGTTAGTAGTGCCAAGGAAGGTGTGGATGGCGTAGTAGAGAAAATTAGGAGTGCTAATGAAGAATATGAAAAGATCAATCAACAGGTTAAAGACTTACAAAGTAACCAATATTGGCTGAGAGAGTTTGAAAAATTAACAGAAAAAGAAGAGCTTGTAGAATTACTTAAAGGAGACACTTCATCACTAAAATTAGATGATAGACAAAAAGAGCTAGTTCAAGAAATTCTGGCGTATAGTAAAAAAATTGGATCAAGTAATATAAACGAAGCTTTGGATGACTATCTAGAGCAAGAAACAGACAAGTTAGGTTCAGCAATAATTAGAGCTGATAAAAATAAGAAAGAGCTAGAGGGATTTGTTGACAAGATAAGAGATAAAGCCGAAGAGCAAAATGTAGATCCAGGTGAGTTTTTATCGAGTTTGATTGAATATGCAAAACAAGAAAGGCAAGAAAAATTAAGTGAAATCACAGTCCTTGAGAAAGAGCAGGGTAAAAAGGAGCAAGAATTTCAACAAATTCAAAAAGCTACACAGAAATGGGACGCGCCGTATAGCGTTGCATTGCCTGAGGATGATAGAAGGGAGTTAGAACGCAGGGTCGAGATACTACAACAAAAACAAGAGCAGGCAAGAGAAGAATTAATAGCCGTAGATAGAGAAGGCTTTGATACAAATAAGCGATTGGCGCTTGAGTTGAATGCTCTGGGGAAAGAAGTAGAACAACAAAGACTACTAGTTGAAAAACAGAATAATAAGGTTGATCAAAATTTTGAAAAATTTGCTGCGTTAGAACAAGAGCGTGATCAGATTAAAAAAGAAGCGCTGGCAAAGAAAAAAGCAGCTAAGAAAGAAGTTGATGAACCAGAGCAAGAATTTTACTTATCAGATACTCCTAAATACTCACAGCTACAAGAAACAATCAGACATCGCAAGGAAATAAACGTTCTTAAGGGAGAACATGCGTTAGCTATGTCTTCGCAAAGCGATGAGTTGGAACAACTAAGAGCAGAAAATCTTAGACTGCAGCAAGCTCAGGAGCAGATGCAAAGAGAATTGCAAAAAACACTGGAACTTCTTGAGCAAAGCAAAGTTTCTGCAGTAGAGCCACCGGTTATAGAACAAGCCCAAGGTAGAAGTTTACTAGATGAACTCAGTGAATTAGATCCTGCACAACTTGTTGGTAGCCCACTTGAAGAAGAGGTAAGGCAAGCACGAGCCACTCGCCCAGATGTACTGCTACAAAGCAAAGATGAAGAAATTGCCTTGTTAAAAGCCAAGCTAGAACAGCTAGAGCTTGGTCAAGAGGATCTTGATAGAACAAAAGAAAACTTGCGATTGATGACTGAAGCAAGAGATCAGTTACAACACGGGCGTGAAGAAGAAAGGCAAGGAAAAGAAGCGTTTCAGCATGACGTAGAGCTTTTGCAAGAGACGCTGGACAATAGAGAACAGGAGCTAGAAGTACAGACTAGAGAAAAAGAGAAATTAGCAAGAGAAATTTCTGTGCAGAGGGATAAGCATAGGCAGGAGTTGTTAGACTTAGAGCAGTCTAAAAATTTAGAGCTAGGCACGCTACAGAGTCAGTTGATGTTGCTGCGTGGTCAAGTAGAGCAGGTAAATTTAGAGAAGTTGGAGAAGCAGAGGGATTTAGAGAGAGTACAGGGTGAGCTAGCGAGCACGAAGTTGAGTGGTACAGAGTTAGCGAGTCAGTTGGAGGTAGCGCAGCAGAGTCTATCGCAAGGTAAGGGTAATGCAGAGGCGTTGGGCAATGAAGTAGCACAGCTTAAGGAGCAGATAAGGCTTAACCAGTTAGCACAAGAGCAGCAGAGAGTGGAGCTAGTAGGAGCGAAGGAGAGAGCGGAGTTAGCGACAAGTCAGCAGAAGGAGTCATACGAGCAGTTATTGAAGCAAGTATCGCAGGAGGCAGTGAGTCAGCAAGCGAGGGTAGGTGAGCTTGAGCAGCAGATAGGGGTTGTGCAGAGTAAGTTGGAGTTTGAGCAAAGGAAGAATGATGAATTATTACAGCAGAATTCAGAGAAGCTAGAAGAGGTTAGAGCGCAATTAGCAAAAGCGACCAAGGGAAGCGAGAAGGCGGTGGAGTTGCAGCAAGAGGTAGATCGTTTAGGTAGAGAGAAGCAGGAATTAGTGAGCCAAGGGCAAGCGGCGTCAGTGAAGCATGAGCGAGAGTTAGTGGAGCTAAGGCAGTCTAAGGATTTAGAAAGAGAGGAATTGGGTAAATCGAAGGATCAAGAACTAGCCTTAATGAGTCAGCAGTTGCTGTTGGTGAGGGAAGAGAGTTTAGCGAAGCAGAATGATTTAGAGAGAGTACAGGGTGAGCTAGCGAGCACGAAGTTGAGTGGCACGGAGTTAGCGAGTCAGTTGCAGGTAGCGCAGCAGAGTCTGTTGCGAGGTGGCAGTGATAAGCAGGGGCTAACAGAGGAAGTAGCGAGGTTGAACGAGCAGATAAGGCAGAACGGGATAGAGCAGGAGAGACAGAGAGCGGAGTTAGTAGGAGCGAAGGAAGAATTAGCTGTACTTGAAAAGGAAAACCGAAGAGTACAAAAACATGTTGAAAGAGCTCAGCAAGAGCTTGATCAAATTGCAAAACCGACAAAAAAGGTTACTACGCGTGATGAAAGAGGTCAGGAAACAGTTGCTCCTAGTACTATAGCTAAAGTTTCAGATAAAGTAGCTGTATCTAATGATCAAATTTTACAAGAATTTAGAGCGCTTAAAGACAGGCAAAGAGAAGTTATTGTCGGAAGTGGTGCAGTCGAAGGGATTCCGCAAGGAAATGAGGCATTCCATAAATATGCTTCTGAAAATGGGGCGTTAATTGGTAGCAAAATAGATCCTGAAACTGCGAAATTGATGAATGATATGGAGCGTGAGAAATATAAAGAGATTCACGCTAAATATCCTTATAAAGATATTGATTGGCAGGGTGGAAAGAAGGCAAGTATCAGTAAAGATGGAGTTGAGATATGTAAGCTTAATGATGGCGTTCCAGCTGCAAAAGAATATAATCTAAATGGTAAGGTAATTAGTAATTTCCGTAGTCTTGATGTGCCGCTCAAAGCAGATGATGGCCCTATGCATATATCGCTTGCGGTAAAGGATTTACAGGGAAATAATATCAGCGCCAAGGAGGCAGTGTATTTATCTGCGCATTATGATGATAAAGGTAAGCTAGTTGAAATGACCACACCTGTGCCTGTTTATTTCACCAGTCAAGACAAAGAGTCACCAGTATGTATTAAGCAGGATGGAAGGGTGTATACTTTACCGATAAATAGAGGGAAGTATGAAGAAATGCAAAAGCAAATTGCTATTAATAAAGGATTGTCAGTAGAAAAGATAGCAGACTTGTCGCAGGATCAAGTGGGAGTTGTAACTAAACCAGTTCACAAAGCAAAACAGGTTCTTGAAGGGAATCAAGAGGCGGTAGATAAGTTAAAAAGACACTCTAGCGCCCATCACTCCTCTTATCCGCCGCGTAGTCCATCTAAAGGAAGTGGTGCAGTCAGGGATCTTTAAGTGATTATATGATTAACAACTGATGATTGACAAGAAATATCACTTACAATATAAAAAAGGTAATCATTAACGATTATAAAATAGGCGTTGGTTGATATGAAATTTAAATAATAAAAAGGATAATCATGAAAAAGATACTCGGTGGAATTAAAAAATATGGATTAGCTGGAGCTGTGAGCAAACAAGTAGGACAGTGGTCAGAAGTGGTAGTAGCTCAAGCGCAACAAATAGAGGGTGGAGTAGAAAAGCACGGACTCGAAGGTGCTGTAGTGAGGCAATTAGATGGTTGGTTATCACCTGAAGAACAAGGCAAAGTCGAAGCTGAGGAAAGAGTAAGAGAAGAGCTCAGAAGAAAAGCGGAAGCTGAAGAAAGAGAAGAGCAGCAAAAGAAAGTAGCTGAGAAGTCATTACCGAAAAAAGTGCCTTTTAAAGATTTTATGCATAAATTTCTTGAGAGGGATCCTAAGCTTGATGATGATAAGGCATTTGCTGCAATGAAAATGGTTGGCGTAGAAGGAGTAGATAATTCAATACTTGCGCAGCAGTTATTCAGTCTTGAGGATCCCATGATAAATCAACATGTGATTAAGTGGTTTACTACTACTGATATTATAGGTGATAGTGAAGTATTTGATCTCTAGTGATATTAGTTGTGAGTTAAACTAATGGTGTAATATCAGGCAATTTGATAAGTAATCAGTTGTCTGATTTCGTATTGACTAAGATTTATCTCTTGTTAAGTATTTGAACTAAATAGGATTAAATAGGTGAAGAGTTTGAATAATGGATACATCAGAGAGTACGTAGCAGAAGAAAAGGAAATAATTATGGCATTACGCAAGGAGATACTTGCCGAGCGTTATTATGACCAGATAATTGGAAGCGACAATTCTGAAAACTTAGGAGTGAATGATGATTTTTACTATCACATATTTACCTGAATATAGACAAACTACTTAATTTTGTTCCACACTCTTCTTTTAGCAATGATAAAGAAGATAGTGAAAACTCCCAAGAATAGCATCACTTTGATTCCCATAGATTTACGACGCTCCATTTCTGGTTCAGCCGCCCATTGTAAGAATATTACAACATCTTCTGACATTTGTTCTACCGTGGCATTGGGGCCATCTATATAAGTCACCTGATTTGGTGAAAGTGGAGCAGGCATTGCGATTTGCCCGCCAGGAAAATATGGGTTATAATTGAGGCCAGGCATTAGGGTCACAGCTGCTGGTGCATCCTTATATCCTGTCAGCAAGGAATATATATAATTTGCTCCATCATGTCTTGCTTTAATTATAAGAGATAAATCAACTGGCAAAGCGCTGTTATTTGCTGCTCTTGCAGCTTGCTCATTTGGATATGGGCTTGCGATAGTATCGGCTGGAAGTGCAGGACGTTCAAACATCTCTCCTTCACCGTTTGGTCCATCAGTGACATTTCTTTTAGCTGCTATTTCTTTAACTTCAGCCGCTGAAAAGCCTAAATCTTCTAGGTTTCTATAATATAAGTGATTTAAACCGTGACATGCTGAACAAACCTCAAGATAAACTTGTGCTCCTCTTTGGGCAGCTTGACGATCAAAAGTTCCAAAAGCTCCATCAAATGGCCATACCATTTGTTTTGGCTCTAGCCCATCAGTAGAAGCAAAAGTAGCCTTGCTAAATGACAGAAGAAATAGAGCTAAGAGAATGTTTCTAGATATTTTCATAACGCACCGCTAAAATTTATATTTAAATATTTTATTTTTCTTCTTCACCATGAGGCAATGTCAGAGGTTTTTCATATTTTGCAATCAATGGCACAATAATTAAAAAGTGGAAGAAATAGTAAGTAGCAGCTAGTCTACTGACAGTTAAATATGGTTCTTCAGCAGGTTTACCACCAACGTATCCTAAAATTAAACAATCTATAATTAGAGCCAAAAAAGCCCACTTATACATAGGGCGATATTTTGCACTTCTAACTTTTGACCTATCAAGCCAAGGTAGAGCAAAAAGGATCAATATACTTCCAAACATTAATACTACTCCTCCAAGTTTAGAAGGTACAGCGCGCAGAACAGCATAAAAAGGTAAGAAATACCATTCAGGTACTATGTGCGATGGGGTAACCAATGGGTTAGCCGGAGTGTAGTTATCCGGGTGCCCTAGTAAATTCGGTTTATAAAAAACAAAAAAGGCAAAAATTAGAAAGTAAAAACCAAAGCCAACAAAATCTTTTATCGTGTAATATGGGTGGAACGGAATCATATCTTTTTCTTTAAGTTTTACTCCAGTTGGATTATTTGATCCATGTGTATGCAATGCCCAAATATGCAAGATAACAAGTGCTACAATGATAAATGGTAATAAATAATGAAGTGAGAAAAAGCGGTTTAAAGTAGGATTGTCTACCGAAAATCCGCCCCATAGCCAAGTCACAATGCTTTGGCCGATTACTGGTATCGCAGAGAACAGGTTGGTAATCACAGTTGCGCCCCAATAACTCATCTGCCCCCATGGAAGAACATAACCCATAAAAGCTGTTGCCATCATAACAAGAAAGATTACCAAACCAAGTATCCATAGTAATTCTCGTGGAGCTTTGTATGAGCCATAATATATGCCACGAAAAATATGCAAATACACTGCAACAAAAAACATAGAAGCGCCCACTGCATGCATATATCTTATTAACCAACCGTAATTTACATTTCTCATTATCTTCTCAACACTGTCAAATGCGTGATCGACATGAGGGGTATAATGCATCGCAAGCACTATGCCGGTAATGATTTGTATTAATAAGGCTATTCCTGCGATAGAACCTAAGCTCCATAAGTAGCTAAGGTTTTTTGGAGTTTTATACTCAGCAAAATGTGAAAGCCATGAAAAAATAGGTAGTCTATAATCTATCCAAGCAATAATTCCACAAGATGACGATGACTGGTTGTTTTGTTTTTGTTCACTCATAATATTTAGCCAATCTTAATTTTTGTATCTGAAACGAATTCATATGGTGGTACAGCAAGATTAAGCGGCGCTGGTCCTTTTCTGATTCTGCCAGACTTGTCATAATGTGATCCATGACAAGGGCAAAACCAACCATGATAATCCCCATTATTAGCCAGTGGTACGCAACCAAGATGAGTACAAATACCAATTGTGATTAACCACTTTTCATGTCCTAATTTTACTCTCGCTGAATCAGGCTCAGGATCAGTTAAGTCTTTCATTGGAGTAGCTTCCATTTGCTTGATTTCTTCATCGGTTCTATGTGTTATAAACACAGGCTTACCACGCCACTTAACAGTTATAGTTTGGCCGGGTTCAACTTTAGAAATATCAACTTCGATAGAGGACATTGCTAAAACATCTGCGGAAGGGTTTAATGAATCCACTAGTGGCCAGGCAGCGCATGCAGCACCAACAGCTGTCATCCCAGTTGCCGCAAGGGTAATAAAATCACGTCTTGTTGTTTTATCTGGATCATCTGAAAATGTACTATCTGACATAATTCTATATAATTTTAATTGTACTGATAAAATTATATAGAATTATTATCCTAATTATCAAAGATTTAAGCAGCTCTAGCTGTGTATAAAATACCTTTTTGTTAAATATATATCACTGATCATCAGAGTATGGATCAAGGTTTGTATTATATTTATCAACATCAAGTATAGCTTTGGCAGTATTTTCCATCGTGACTTCATCAGGAGTTGGTTGATACTCTGGTGGGCTTTGTAGGCAATCCCAGAAATCTCCTAAGTTTAAAATCTTTGGGATGCAATATCTTGCGACTGATTTTGAGTCATTAAGAGCCTGGACCACTACAGTTTCAATATTGCTCAATATTCCGGTGCCTGTCAGTCCTGTAATGACCCAGAACACTACTATTATTGCTGGTATAGCAATAATTAGGTACCATTTTGTCATGAAAGCGTAAACAAATAATCCCATTGGACCTTTAATCAACAGCCTAATTTTGCCTAGAAATGACTCGAACATATTTATTATTGCTAAGTTTAATAATAGTTTAATATTAGATTAAAGTACTTAGTGCCACAACTATTAGAGGTATAATAAATAAAATTATCTCAACTAGATGTTGTAAATATTGTCAATAAGGTATGCAGCAAGAAATAATGATGCTGGTATTATTATCAAGCTAATACCAATCATAATAAATAATATGTAGTAGTGCTCAAAGCTTTGGACGAACATGCCGCTTAAGATAATATTTGGTAAAATTACCGGCATAATTAGCACTGCAAGAAAGCTTGTATTAGAACGAAAATATGCTTGAATTGAAGAAATTAGAGTAACAAGAGCGGAATTAGATTTTATCAATATTGATGCCGTAACAAATAAAAATACTGTTTGTAAGAGGTTGATGTTGAAAATCAAAGCCAAAAATGGGCTGATAATTGCAAATGATAATATTTGAATAAGTGCTAAAGCTCCATATTTTGCACAAACAATTTTCCAGCTTGGTACGGTTGTCAATTGCACCTCAATGGTTCCATCATCAATATCATTTTTAAATAAATTATTTGAGATGCTCAGAGCCGAAAGAGGAATGCAAAGAAGTGAAAAAAGCATGCCATATTTTTGAATTTCATCCGAAGAACTAATTAAGGCTAGGCAAACAATGGAGAATAGAAAAAACAAAATACTATACTTTACAAGGTTATTTACCTTTTGTTGTATTTTTAGTTCTTGGAGAAGTAAATTTATCATTTTAATTTTTGTATTGATTTAGATTGATAGATTGTGCAGATTTTATGTCAGGGGTAGAGTGTGTTGTGATCACAACAATACCACCGCTATTGGCGTGTGAAATGATTAAATGAAGCAATTTATTTTTTGTTTCCTGGTCTAGATTAGAATCAGCCTCGTCAAGTAGCCACAATTTTGACCTACACGCAAGAAGTCGTGCTATTGCCACTTTCTTTTGATTGCCCGCGGAAAGTAAGTAGCATTTTGAATCTAATTTTCTCTCAAGCCCCATATAGGTTACAGCTGCGTTTAGCAAAGTCTCAGTGCCGTATAATTTTGAGAAAAATGATATATTGTCATAAACTGATAAGTCAGGCTTAATAGCAAATTGGTGCCCAATATAGTTGCAATACGGTTTTCTCATATAACGTAAAGGAGTTTCGTCTTTGCCAATGGTAATTTGGCCTGAACTTGGTTTCTGTATACCAGCAAGCATTCTCAGTAAAGATGTTTTTCCAGCACCATTGTCACCTTGTAAATACATTATAGAAGATGGCAGTAAGGTAATAGATAAGTTCTTAAAAATGACTTGTCCATTTATCGATAACCCCAAGGAATGTAGAGATAACATTTGTTGACCTGCTGCGATGAAACTATAAGTAACAAATCTGAATACAATAACAACGAAAATTCTTGTTCTTGTATGTATGTTTAATTACCATTGTTGTTTGGTATAGTCAAATAACTTATTATTTTTTATAAATATTAGTTGTTGTTAACGTGATTAGGTTAAATAAAGGTGATATATGGCACTAGATCATAACTCAAAATATATTAGTAAGATAAGTGTTGATAATACAACTTATAGTATTTTTGATATTAATAAGGCGGCTGGAGATGCAGGTTTTGATATTAAAAAGCTTCCGCATAGCTTGAGAGTTCTCGTAGAAAACTCTCTAAGACATGGTAATCAAAAGATTTTAAAATCTTTTAAATCCTGGCTAGAAACTAGAAAATCAGAAGAGGAGATAAATTACATGCCTGCTAGAGTTTTAATGCAGGATTTTACCGGTGTACCAGCAGTGGTTGATTTAGCATCGATGAGAGATGCTATGAAAGAACTCAAGGGTGATCCAACTAAAATTAATCCCCTGATTCCTGTTGATTTAGTGATTGATCACTCTGTACAAGTAGACTCATACGCAACAAAGGATTCATTTGCAGAGAACGTGAATAAGGAGTTTGAGAGAAACAAAGAACGATATGAATTCTTGAAGTGGGGGCAAAAGAGCTTCAAAAATTTCAGAGTTGTTCCGCCAGGAACTGGTATTTGTCATCAGGTAAATTTAGAGTACCTTGCGCAAGTTGTATATGTTGAAGAAACGTCAAATGGTAAATTTGCATATCATGATACGCTAGTTGGTACTGATAGTCATACAACTATGGTTAATAGTTTGTCAGTCCTGGGATGGGGGGTTGGAGGTATTGAAGCCGAGGCTGCAATGTTAGGTCAGCCTTTGCCAATGATTTTACCAGAAGTCGTAGGATTTAAGCTTACTGGAAGAGTGGCAAAAAATATTACTGCAACTGATTTAGTGTTAACTGTTACCGAAATGCTTCGCAAAAAGGGTGTAGTTGGAAAATTTGTTGAATTTTACGGTCCAGGATTAGACTCATTATCTCTTGCCGACAGAGCGACAGTATCAAATATGGCTCCGGAATATGGCGCCACCTGTGGTTTTTTCCCTGTAGATGAAGAAACATTAAAATATCTGTTACTCACTGGACGCGATAAGCACCAAGTAAAGCTAGTTGAAGAATATGCTAAGAAACAGGGTATGTGGAAACAAGATATTGATCCAGTATACACAGATGTTGTAGAGCTCAATATGGATACTCTAGAGCCTTCTTTAGCAGGGCCAAAAAGACCTCAAGATAGAGTGAGTTTAACTAATGTAAAAGCTAATTTTACTGAAGCTTTACCAACATTTGTTCCAAATGCAAATTTGGCCAAGAAATATGATGTTGATGGCATGGATTATAAAGTTGGACATGGTGATGTTGTGATTGCAGCTATAACAAGCTGTACTAATACATCAAACCCGTCAGTTATGATTGCTGCTGGTATTGTCGCAGAAAAAGCAAATAAATTAGGTATAAAGGCAAAACCATGGGTTAAAACATCATTAGCACCTGGTTCTCAAGTGGTCACTGAATATTTAAACAAGAGTGGATTGAGTAAGTATCTTGACCTGCTTGGCTTTAACTTAGTCGGGTATGGTTGTACAACTTGTATAGGTAATTCTGGGCCTCTTAAAGAGGAAATTGATAAAGTAATAAAAGATAATGAGCTTGCGGTTGCTTCAGTTCTATCAGGTAATAGAAATTTTGAAGGACGAATTCATCCACATGTTAGAGCAAACTACCTTGCTTCTCCTCCGCTAGTAGTTGCTTATGCATTAGCTGGAACAGTAAATATTAATTTAGATAAAGATCCTATAGCGAAGTCTGGCGATGGAAAAGAGGTGTATTTGAAAGATATTTGGCCAACTCAGGATGAGATAAAGAAGTACGTTGATTCAAGTGTTACGTCTGAAATGTTTGCATCAAAGTATCAGGATGTATTCAAGGGTGATAAAAACTGGCAAAATATAAAAGCTTCTGAAAGTCAAACATATGATTGGACACCGTCAACATATATCAATAATCCACCATATTTTATCGATATAGCAAAACCTAAGATACCACTTTCTGATATTAAAGGCGCTAGAATGCTTGCTTTGTTTGGAGATTCAATTACAACTGATCATATATCTCCAGCTGGCTCTATAAGTAAAACTAGCCCAGCAGCACAGTTTTTGATTGCTCAAGGGGTGTCGCCTGCTGGCTTTAATTCCTATGGCTCTAGGCGCGGTAATCACGAAGTGATGATGAGAGGTACCTTTGCAAATGTTAGGATTAAAAATCTCATATGCGAAGGGGTAGAGGGGGGAGTTACCATAAATTTCCTTTCTGGTAAGCAGATGAGTATTTATGATGCTGCTATGGATTATAAGAAAAACTCCATCCCGCTTGTTATTTTTGCTGGTAAAGAATATGGAACAGGATCATCAAGGGATTGGGCAGCGAAAGGGACTAATTTACTAGGTGTAAAAGCCGTAGTGGCTGAAACTTTTGAGAGAATTCATCGTTCAAACTTAGTAGGTATGGGAGTTTTACCTATTTCGTTTAATGGTGGAAAAACATGGAAGGATTTCAGTATTAAAGGTGATGAGGAAATTAGTGTACGAGGTATTAGTGATAATATTAAACCTTATCAAAAACTTGAATGTGTTGTTAAGAGATTAGATGGTACCAGTCAAACATTTGATGCTACGTTGCAAGTTTATACTGATAACGAAATAGAGTACCTTAAATCAGGTAATATACTTTCAGCAGTAATACAAAGCTTAAAATAGAAGATTAATTAACTGATATAATTATTATGAATGAAGAGATAAAAAAGTATTTAGAACCTGGAAAAAAGAACATCATACTAATATATATTCTTTTTTTATGCGGAGCGGTGACATACTTGACTCCGGTAGTTGGTGGAGTGCTTGCTTTTTTAAATATTAATTTTAAGGATCAAAAGTGGCGTAGTCATTATGTTTTTGCGCTGAGAAGTTTTATATTTGGATTAATTGGAATGTTTATAGCTACTATAATTGCTTTTGCCTCAGTAACTTCTACTGTGTTCTTTTTTATATTACCTTTTGCATATACATTGGTATATGCTTGGTTTTTGATAAGAATTGTTATAGCTCTGAGGTTTATACTTGAAGATGCAGCTCATCCTAATCCGTTGACTTTTTGGATAAAATGAGTATTAATATGGCTTAACATTTTTAAATTAGTAGCGAAGTAGATGCAAGCTGTAATTCAATTTTTTAAAGATATGGGCCCGACCAGGTTAGCGGCGGCGGCTGTAACTGTTTTAACTTCTTTAATACTATTCATTCTGTTTTTATCAAGAATTGGCGAAAATGATATGTCCATTCTTTATAGTGGTTTGGATGTGCATGATAGTGCTGGCATAGTACAAGAATTAGAAAAACGTACCATCAGATATGAAGTCATAGCTGATGGTAGTGCAATTAAGGTCCCTAAATCCCAAGTTGTAAATGTTAGACTAATATTAGCTCAAGAAGGTATGCCTTCGAGTGGTTCAGTTGTTGGGTATGAAATTTTTGATAAAGATGACAGCTTGGGTGCAACTAATTTTTCTCAAAATGTAAAATTAGTCAGGGCATTAGAAGGAGAATTAAGTAGAACTATTGCAGCATTTGATCAAGTGGAGAAAGCGAGAGTCCATCTCGTTATGCCTCAACGAGAAATATTTTCTAAAGAAAGAATGGAGCCTAGAGCTTCAGTAGTGATAAAATTTAAAGGCAATAAAAGACTTGGTAAGTCAGAAATAGATGCTATTAGTCACTTAATTGTGACTTCAGTTCCTGGTTTGGAGATGAAGAGTGTTACCATTGTTGATACAAAGGGGACCGCTTTAAAGATTGGTTCAGTCGAAGAAGAATCTGATTTTGGTGGTGGTAAAAATGATGAGTTAAAAATAGCTGCTGAAAATAGACTACGAAATGTAATTGAAGAGCTCCTTTCAAAAACTCTTGGCCCTGGCAAAGTAAAAGCACAAGTGGCGCTTGAGATGAACTTTGATCGCACAGTAACCAACTCTGAGGTGTATGATCCAGATGGTTCGGTTGTTAGGTCTACACAGTCCATAGATGAGAAGGAGAAGACACCGGTATCAAATGCATCTGGTCAAGATGCTTCTGTCGCAAATAATATTCCTGGCGGAAGCGGAGAAGGAGATACAAATAAGTTTGCTACAATAGAAAAGAGTGACCAAACAACGAATTACGAAATTTCCAAGACTGTTAAAAATCATATATCTGAGTCAGGTGTAATTAATAAGATGTCTATAGGAATTCTAGTAGACGGTATTTATAATACTGATGAATCTACAGGCGAACATAAATATACATCAAGATCAGCTGCTGAGCTTGATAAAATAGCTAAGTTAGTAAAGGCCGCTGTTGGTTTTGACACTGATCGTGGCGATAAAATAGAAGTAGAAAATATGCAATTTGCTTCTAATCTTTTAGATGGCGATAGTGAAACAGATTGGATTAAGGAAGAGTTGCCTAACATATTCCAAACTTTGATATTTGCAATAGTAGTACTACTGATACTGATTACAGTAATTAGACCAATAGCCCTTAAAGCCTTTGAAGTGAAAAAAATCAAATCTGATGAAGATGAATTTGGTGCTATGGGGGCATTTATTCAAGCAGGTGGCAGCGGCGAATTTGGAGCTGGCAATGTTCCAAGAGCTATTATTTCTGGTCCTGGAGATGGCGAGACTCCTGAGTCGGGGCAAGCAAAATCAAATCCAATTCAGAAAATTAATGACATAGCAGATACTAATCCACAAGATTTGGTGAATATCTTAAGAAAATGGCTTAACGAGGAGTAATAATGGGTATAACTATTCAAGATATACAAAAGATCACTGGTGTACAAAAAGTTGCGATAGTGCTTCTTTCACTTTCTGATGATAATGCAATGAAAGTATTTTCATTGATGACAGAGGATGAGATAACTGATATATCGCATGCTATGTCACATTTAGGAGCGGTAAGTCCTGAGGTTATCGAATCAATTATGGATCAGTTAAATAGTAACTTAAGCGGCGATTCGTTATTTCTGGGTAACTTACAAAACACAGAAAGGTTACTAGAGAAAGTCCTTGATAAGGAAAGAGTAAGCGCATTAATGGAAGAAATACGTGGGCCTCAAGGGAGAAATACTTGGGAGAAATTGGCCAATGTTAACGAAGAATTACTTGCGCTTTATTTTCGTAATGAACATCCACAAACTGCCGCGCTAGTATTATCTAAAATATCACCAGATCATGCTGCTAAAGTTTTGAGTAATTTACCTGACGGTTTTGCATTTGAAATCATTTCTAGAATATTGAGTCTTGGTAATGTGAAGAAGGAGATTCTAGAAAGAGTGGAAAGGATCTTAAGAGCAGAGTTTATTAGTAGTGTTGGTAAAACACAAAAGTCAGATAGTTTTGAAATGCTTGCAGAGATATTCAATAATCTAGATAGAAATAGTGAAACTAAGTTTATGAGTATGCTTGAAGCGAATATGCCCGATGCTGCTGCTAGAATTAAAGATATGATGTTTACGTTTGAAGATCTTGTTAAAATTGATTCTAAAGGTATTCAGCGTCTACTCAGGGATGTAGAAAAATCACGCTTAACTTTGGCGTTAAAAGGTGCTTCAGATGAAATTAAAAATGTTCTCTTTTCAAGTATGTCTCAAAGAGCAGCGAAGATCATAGAAGAAGACTTAATGGCTCTTGGGTCAGTAAGGGTTAAGGAAGTTGATACAGCTAGATCAGAAGTTGTTGCTGTAGCTAAAAAGCTAATTGAAGCCGGAGAAATTGATGTGGCGCTAAGTAATGGCGATGATGAATTTGTAACATAAGATATATACGTTTATGTCAAAATATGAAAAGTTCCAATATGATGATTTGCCAAAAGCTGCTGTAATAAATCCTGGATTTTTCCAAGATGAAAGTGAAGCAGATAAACTGATTTTAGATGCTGTAAGCGAGCATTTAACTAAAATTATTGATGAAAGTGTTAATCAGAGTGAAACACTTGAAATTCACGAGCAGAATGAAAGTATTGACAAAATTTTAGATAATGATAACATCCCTCAGGAAATTAGTGAGCCAGTGGATCTAGAATCTATAAGAAGAAGTTCTTATGATGATGGATATAAGGACGCTAAAGAGCAGTATGAGAAGCAAATTCACAGTTTAAATGCAGATAATAGTTTTGTGAATTTGGTAATAGAAAAATTAAATGCAATTGTTCCAGGCGTTGAACTTGATAAACAATTAACAAAAGTTTCTGCTGAAGTATTAGCTGACATTGCAAAGAAGTTACATTTAATTTTACCTGTAAATTTTGACGAAATTATTAGAAATGGTTTGTTTGAAAAGCTAAAGAATTTTTATAAAGAAGGGGACATTACTCTTACAGTGCATCCAGATCGTTATGAATTTTGTACAGAAGTTTTGCAATCTGGGCAAATTCCATTTAGATTTAAAGATAGTGTACATATAATTAAAGATGAGACTTTCAGCAAAGATGATTGCAGAATAGAATGGCAAGATACTAGATTAGAATATAATCAAGAGCAAGTCTCAGCAGAAATAGATAAGATAATAAACCAATTAAAAAGTACTACAGAAAGGTAATATATGGCTGATAAGCAAGTGAATGACGATAATGTAGAACTAACTCTTGAGGCCTTATACGATGTGCCAGTACAAGTTTCAGTTGTACTCGGCACGGCCACTATGTCTTTAAGTAATATACTGAAATTAGGCAGAGGTGCGGTAATAGAGCTAGAAAGAGCTGTAGGTGAACCAATCGATGTTTTTGTGAATAACAAAAAAGTGGCGAAGGGTGAGATAGTTATTGTAGATGAAAAAATAGGGGTGACTCTTACAGAGGTTGTTATTACTGATAAGGATTTTAGATAATAACCATAGGTTAAAAACATACTTACTTATTAGGCGGTCGTAAATATTAATTTTGGCTGCCTTTTTTATTATGTTTTTTTAACTTTACGCTTGTAAACTCGCAATTTTTAGTATAAAAACCTATATTTATATATTAACCTAGGATTAAAAAGTGAACGCAATGAATCTAGATCTAGTAATTTTCGTTATATTTCTACTTGTTACGCTAATAATTGGGTTGTGGTATGGTCGTGGTGTTAAGAATATCAAACAATACGCTTTAGGCGATAGAAATTTTAGTACAGGAGCGCTTGTATCTACAATAGTTGCGACATGGATTGGTGGGGATTACTTATTTATTACCTTGGCAGAAGTATATAATACAGGTTTAAAATATGCTATTGGGTGTTTGGGAATGGTAGCGTGTCTATTGCTTAATGCTTATATATTTGCACCAAGAATGGCAAATTACCTTGGTAGTCTTTCTGTTGCAGAATCAATGGGCAAATTATATGGAAGAAATGTCAGGCTTATCACAGCGGTTGCTGGAACCATTGCTTCAGCTGGTTTTATCGCATTGCAATTTAAGGTTTTTGGTTATGTATTAGACAATTTTGTGAATTTAGGTGGGCATTACTCTGTATATGTTGCGGCCATTATAGTGGTTATATATTCAGCGTTTGGAGGAATTAGGTCGGTCACATTTACTGATGTTTTTCAGTTTTTTACTTTCGGGGTGTTGTTGCCAGTTCTTGGAGTTGTGATATGGTATCACTGTATAAACGAAGACGGCTTTACGCTATATCCAGCACTAGAAAATCCGCTGTTTAGTTTCAAAGAGCATTTTAATGTTTCTGGTTCAGCTTTTTGGTCTATGCTTTCATTATTCTTACTATTTTCTATACCTGATATTAACCCCCCAATTTTTCAAAGATTTTCAATTGGTAGAGACGTTCAGCAAGTAAAAAAGGCTTTTGCGTATGCAGCTTTTTTAGTGGCGGTGATTTTGATCGGCATGTCTTGGATTAGTTTCTTATTATATAATGTGGATAATAATCTTGATTCATCAAAACTTGTTCAATATATAATTGATAATTATGCCACTGGAAGTCTCAAAATGTTTATACTAATTGGCATAGTGTCTATGTGTATGTCTACTGCTGACTCAAACATTAATGCTGCTTCAGTAATTCTAACACATGATTTCTGTAATGTATTGAACATCAGATTTACAAGTGAATTGGTTCTTTCAAAAGTGATTTCAGTGCTTTTAGGATTGTTTGCTATTTATTTGACAACATTAGATTACGATTTGCTTCCACTTGTGTTTATGACTCAGAGTTTTTACATACCTATTGTTGATGTACCACTGATTTTAGCAATATTAGGTTTTAAAAGTACTACTAGAGCTGTATTGATTGGAATGGTGACAAGCTTTATCAGTGTCATTTGGTGGCGCAGCTATATGATGCACACAGGTGTAGACAGCATTCTCCCAGGAACAATTGTTAATTTGTTTTTCTTTATATCTAGCCATTATTTACTTAGGGAAAAAGGTGGATGGAAAAAAACAGATAAGCCTGAGCAAAACAAAGTATCTGAAGCTAAATTTGCGTGGCTTGGTTTCGTAAAAGGTTTTATGCCATCTAATCTTTTCGCCAAAAGTATTCCAGGTGACGCAAAGATATTTTTAGTTTTTGGTATGTTCAATTTTATCTCTAATATTTGCTCGATGTATTCTATTTCTAACAGTGCCCTTTCATTAGAAATTAAGAGTTCTTTGGTGGGTTTTTATGAAGTAACATTGGCTATCTCAGTATTTTTTATGCTATATCCAATTTGGCCGAAGAACATTAAATTGAATCGTTTTTGGTTAAGTATCCTTTGGAATACAGCTCTTGCGTATACAATGGTGTTTAACGTATGTTTTGTAGCTTTCATTAGTAATATGATAGAATCTCAGTTCATGATTCTTGTTCTTAATATTATAGTTTTGTCAGTGATATCTAATTGGAGAATATCTCTAATAATGATGTTGTTTGGAGTGTTTGCTGCGATTTACTCAGCTAAGGTAATTATGGGTGTTGAGTATGTTAATGTAAGTCTAGATTCTGCGTGGACGGTATTTTATTCAGTATTGCTAAGTGTAACAGCTATAATAATGTTCATCAAACCAAAGCAAGAATATATGGAGGTGACAGAAAAGAGGGTAGGAGATTTAAGCGAAGAAAATGAAGGGTTAGTAGTTGAGAAGAGTAGATTGGAAGAGGAGCAAAAAGGATTAAAGCAAGATGTGGAGACATTAAGTGTAGGGTTGCAGAAGGCAAAGGAGAATGAAGGATTCTATCGTCAAAGAATAGCAGATCATGAAGCCGAGATAGAAAGATTAGGAGCGACAGCACAGAAAATATTAAATAATGTGAACCACGAACTAAGATTGCCAGTGGGTAATGTGATGAACTTTGCTGAGATGTTGTCCGAAGGATTGGAGCAATATGATAAGGATCAGTTAAAAGAACTGAGTGATGAGGTGCTTAAAAACTCGAGTAGATTATCAACGATGATATTGAATATGTTGGATTTAGCGATGTTATCAGCAAACAAAATTGAGCTTAGGAAGAAAATGATCAACTTGAGTGAGATGGTAGAAGATAGAGTGGATCATTGTAGGAAAGTTTATTTAGAAGGAAAAAAGATAGATTTTGATATGAAAATAGAGAAAGATATATTTGCTTACGTTGATCCGAATTATATGAGGCAAACAGTAGATAATATAATTATCAACGCCATTACATATACTAAGAAAGGTACGATATATATTAGTATATTAAGATCAAAGGTAGGTAAAGAGATAGCAGAGATAGTGATAAGGGATGAAGGAGTAGGGATACCAAGAGAAGAATTATATAATATATTTACTGCATTTAAAATGGGCGCTCATACAGAATCTAAGGCGTTAGGGAGAGGAGTAGGGCTTGCATTATGTAAAGCTGCAGTTGAAGCACATGGTGGAAATATTAAATGCGCTAGTGATGGTCATAAAGGGGCTAAATTTACTGTGATGCTTGAAGTTAGTCCATTTGGAGTAGGTCAAGTTTTGTAAAAAATCTAGTCACCACAAATATCCATAAAGTCATCCAAACGTTTCAAAGCCACCCCGGGCTTGATCCGGGGTCCAACATTACTTCAAGGTTAGGAGCTTTAAGGTGATGCTGAATCAAGTTCAGCATGACTAGCGTGGGGGGCGTGCAGTATGGATTAGCGGAGCTTAAGATGAGCGTGTTTAAGTCATCCGGGTACTCCTTACAGTCTTCCCGGACTTGATCCGGGATCCAAAAAGCATTGAGGTTATGACTACTTTAAGAAATGGATCCCAAATCAAGTTTGGGAAGACTGACATGAGGGGTATTATGACTAGCGAGGTCTATGATAATCCACAAAATAGCATGGTGCCTCAAATCACTATGAGTGATTTGTTGGGATAAATGTTACTCGTCGGTGGCGTAGAATTTCTTAAGCTCTTGTAATAGTTCTAGCGTTTCATTAATCACATTAGTTTGATCAATCTTTTTGATAAAAACTAGCTTATTGTCCGGCTTGATCTTAGCGTGCCTTGGGTGATGATTAATAAAGCCTATAACCATCTGGTTTACCTTCTCATGCTCAGTTAATTTAAGCACAA